>JBAYCO010000008.1:0-21997 GCA_041668685.1 Victivallaceae bacterium
TCCTGGCATATTTGCCGAAGGGCAGATTAACATTGGAATAACGGATCTTGCCGATAAGGTTTTCTGTCAAAAGTTGTTTGATTTTTTGACTCTTGGTCATGTAACGGCGGACAAAGCCGACCGAAAAAACCTTGGGGTAATCCTGCAATAGCTTCAGCGCTTCACAGGCGTCTTCAAGCGTACGGGTCAGCGGTTTTTCGCAGAAAAGAGCTTTGTCAGCCTCCACTGCGGCCCGGATACCTTCCAGATGGCAATAGGTTGGTGATGCGACGATAACCCCGTCGATATCCGCAGCTTCGGCAAGTTCTGTTGCCGAATGATAGATTTTTGCTCCGTATTTGTCATGCATTGCCTGCGCCGCTTCGGCTTTAGTATCGTATACCCCGGCAATTTCCGCTTCATCGATCAAAGCCAGGTTGCCGGCATGAACGTTACCCAGGCGGCCCGCGCCGATAATTCCAAATCTTATTTTTTTCATATTTGCTTCAATTCCCTTTTTATTGCTTCAATTAATTTTACGGCATAAATGATATCGGCGCGCTGTTCCGGGCCGGGAGGTATTTCCCGTTCAATGGTCAGCGGTCCGCGATAGCCCTGAGAATATAATGCCCTTAGCAGACTGGCAAAACCAGTGTCTCCGTCTCCCAAACGGGTTTCAATACCCAGTTCGTCAGGATTGGCCGGGCGGCAAGCATCCTTGCAATGGACGTGGACTACCAGTTCTCCCATGGTTTTTACCAGTCTCATTGGGTCGTCCTGGTTATAAATAAGCAGATTGGCCGGATCGAAATTGATTTTCTGGTTATCAACGCCGACATCGTTCATGGTTTTTGCCAGTGTCTTCAGCGATTCCTGGCCGGTTTCATAGGCCATGACCTGGCCGTTGGCTTCCAGCAGGCGGCACAGCCCCCGCAGGGCTTCGATTAAACCGGGATACTCAGGATCATCAGGATTTTCCGGAATACAGCCGACATGGGAAGCGATCTGGACAATACCGAGTTCACGAGCCCAGTCAGCGCTGCGGCAGGCTCTGGCCATGCGCTGCGCCCGTGTAGCGGGTGGAACCAGTCCGATAGTGTTTTTCCAGTTTGACCAGTCCTGGCCAGGAAACGAAATGAATAACGAAGTTACGCAAATGTCATATTCTGCGATTGCATCAAGCAGTTTTTTCGTATTCTCCCGTCCGGCGCCGCCGTACAGATATTCATCCGAGGGGGCGGCGAACTGACAATGGCATAAACCGATTTCGCGTAAACGCCGGAAACTGATTTCCGGAGGATCGTCAAAACGTACCATCATGCCGATTCCTAATTCTTCCGGAGCTTTCATCAAATTACATATCCTTTTTATTGTTTTTACTGATTTATTTGCGGCAAAATATCTTTAACCGCATTTTCATTTTGCAATTGCCCGTCAAGCCAGACTGCCTGCGGCTCAAACTGCTCATTTAAAATTACGATATCGGCCCTGTAACCTTTGGCCAGTTTGCCGGCCTTGGCAAAGTGCAGGGACGCCGCCTGGTTCCAGGCTGTAGTTTTGATCAACTCCGTCAGCGGTAATCCTGTAATTTCAGCTGTCCGCCGTAATGCCTGGTGCAGTTGCAGGGTGCTGCCCGCCACCGCGCCGTTTGCCAATTGCGCTTTACCGTTGACTACGCTTACCGGCAGCCCGCCCAGGTCATAATTCCCGTCCGGCATGGCGGAACCGCGCATGGCGTCAGTGATCAGCATGACCCGGTCAGCCGTTTTTAAATTAAAAATCAGCTCGATCATTTCCGGACAGAGATGAATTCCGTCGGCGATGATTTCCACATAGACGTCGTTGGCAAGCAGGCCGCCGCCGACCATACCGAAACGAAGATGATGTACCGGGGTCATTACGTTGCAGAAATGAGTAAGGTGCTTCATGCCTGTCGCGGCGGCGGTTTTGAACAGGCTGTAATCCGCGGCGGAATGCGCCCCGGACGGCATGATGCCGCGTTCGCTTAACGCCCGGCAGAAATCGATCCCGCCCGGCAGTTCAGGGGAAAACGATACTTTGCGGATCGGGCAGACGCGGTTGAGCCGGTCAATCAAAGCGATATCAGGCTGACGCAGAAAATCCGGATTCTGGGCTCCGACGCAGTCCGGGTTGATAAACGGCCCCTCCAGATGGATTCCCAGCAGTTTTGCCCCGGCCGGATGACGACGATAGTCCGCGGCGGCGGCGAAAGTCGCCTCCAAACGCTCAATGTCGACAGTCATGGTAGTTGCCAGAAAACCGGTTACGCCTTCAGCCAGTTTTCCCCGGCCTATGGTGTTGAAAGCGGCAGGCGTCCCGTCACAGAAATCCGCACCGCCGCGGCCGTGACAATGAATATCGATAAAGCCGGGGACAGTAATTTCCCCGGCTAAGTCGTAAGTCCGATCCGCTTCCGGCAACGGCGTTCCGGCAGGCAATATATCTTTTATCCATGCGTCTTGAAGAAGGAGCGATGCTTGACGTAATTCCAGCTCCGGGGAAACCAGATGACAGTTTTTCAGCAAAGTCAGCATAATGTCAGTCCAATTTGATCTTATCCTCGGTATAAACAATATCCGCCGCTTTATGTTCCAGCAAGAAGGATGCGGGCAGTTCCGGCGTTATTTCTCCAGATTTGATTGCCTGCAGCGGCGTGGTTTGTTCCGCAAAACATGCCAGCAGGATAATTTCTTTCGCTTTCAGAATGCTGGACATACCCATGGTTACGGCCCGGCTCGGCACCTGCGATAAATCATTCCCGGCCGTAAGCGCGGCGTTGGTTTGAAGCGTCAGGCCGTCAAGTTCGACGACATGTGACGGCAGCGCCGCAAAATCTTCCGGAGAAATCTTCGCTGCGTCTATCGGTTCATTAAAGCCGATATGACCGTTGAACCCGATTCCCAGCAATTGGATATCCAGTCCGCCGCGCTGCGCGATCAAAATATCATAGTCAGCCGGGGCTGCGGCGTCAGGAAAAAACATGTTTTCATGCTTAAACCCGGTTGCCGGATCAATCAGATTGAAAAAATTCTCAGTCATATATTTGCGGTAACTCAAAGGCTGATCACAAGCCAGGTTTTTCCCGTCCGCACTAACATATTCGTCAAGGTTGAACGTAAACAGCTTCGCCAGTTCCAGTCCGGAACGATTCAGCATCCCGGCGAGCACTGCATAGAGTTTTATCATGGTATTGCCGGTCGCCATGCCGACATTTACCGCCTGTCCGGCCGCCAGTTTCGCGGAAATTACTGAAAACAGGCGTTCCGCGCCGTAACGGCTCATCGCCCCGTAATTTTCAATACTGATCCATTTCATACCGGTTGCCTCCCGATAGCTTCTTCAATTGAAATTACATTAAGCTGCGGCGCGTATTTATTCAAGACGTATTTCGTATAAGGAGACGCGGTTATCAGCAAATCATCCGCCGATTCGGCTATTCGCAAACAGAGTTTTTCCGCCAGTTCCGGGTTCAACCTGTCATAAATCACCGCGCCTTCACCCGCCGCATATGATTCTTCCGGGTTAGTCCCGAACGGCTTAAGTTCATACCCGCACTTTTTCAGCAATTCGCGCGGCGTTGCCGGATTGCCGCAATAATTTTTCAGGTAATCGCTGTCCAGGTAATAAGCCTTGACGTTCAGCTTGGGCAATTCATTATCCGAAAAATATTCGGAACTGTGCATGACTTTAATATTATCCAATTTATTTTTAAGCATGTCATAGCTTGCCGGACAGGAAGTTACCAGGGTTTTACAACCGGAACTTTCAACCGCGCTTTTGAATTTTGCGAAAACTTTTTCAGATTCAACTTTGAAACCGAGCACGTCAAGGGCTTTCCCGGTATCGCCCCCGGAAATTACCTTGCATTGCGGGAAAGCGTCAGCGTTTTTGCTGTACGGGTCAAGGTAATAAAGGACATTTCCCTTACCTTCAACCTTGAATTCGACTTGCGCCAGTTCTTCCGCCAGTTTTTTGACTTTATCCGGAGCCAGCCCGGCTTCGACAATGTCCCGGCGGACAGCCGGCAAAAGTCCGGTCTCATCATAATGGTTGACGCAATGATAACGGCAGGCCGCGCTTAAAGTCGCCTCATAAATCGTATTGATATAGTCGGGATCAGCCAAGTTGCTTTTATCCATGCGGATTCTGTCCATAATCAGGGCGCGGCCGCGCGGCGTGTCGGCTTCTTTAAACGTGACGTTGCCCAATGTCGCTAAATGACGGCACATAAAGCAAAAGCGGCAGGCGTTAATTACCTCAAGATATTTATCGATATTCATCTTCAAATTCCTTTTTTTGAATTAAAAATTAAAAATTAAGAATGAAAAATGTTTGATGGGAGAAATTTCTCCCATACCCTCTTGAATTCTTGTCTCATAAAATTACCTTATTAAAGGTTTATATTGGATTTATAATGAAAAATAATATTATTCTGGATAAAAGTTTTTCTTTTGCCCTGCGAATTATTAAGCTTAATAAATTTCTTCGCGGGAAGCATAAAGAACATGTAATCAGCAGGCAAATTCTTCGTTCCGGTACTTCTATCGGGGCCAATATGGAAGAAGCCAATGCCGCTCAATCTCAAAAGGATTTCTTTGCAAAAACATGTATTGCATATAAAGAAGCTTGCGAAACACGTTATTGGCTGAAATTGCTTAAAGCATCTGATTACATTTCCGCGGCTGCCGCAGATTCTATTATGGATGACTGTGAAGAAATAATCAAGATACTCAGTTCCATAAAGCTTACTGCCGGCAACAATCTTAAAAAATAATATTAACCTAAAATTTTTCATTTTTCATTCTTCATTCTTCATTTCCCCGAAAAGCCCATTTTGCCGGGGTTCATTATATTATTTGGGTCAAGCGTCTTTTTCATTCCTTCGAGGACTTTGAAAGCCGGGCCGTACAGGTCTTTCATGATACGGCCGAGTTTCAGGCCGACGCCGTGATGTTCGTTGATTACGCCGCCTTCTTTGATTGCCGCCCGGATCGCCATGTCCCATATTTTGTTGTAGAGCGCTACGGCTTCATGCGGGTCTTCCGGCGGATTGTCGATGATGAACCGGGCATACAGCATGCAGCCCCACTCATACCAGTGTGAAAAATGTCCGATGAACGCGGCTTCCGGGAAGTTTTCGTTGACTGTATTTTTCATGGCCCAGTAGACGTTTTCGATTTTGGAAAAGGTCGCTACCGTATCGAGTGTCCCGAACGCCTGCGGCATCTGGAACATATAAGGCGGATAGAAAAATTTATAGCGGTTGTCCCACCAGGTTTGTCCCATTTCGAAACCAAGATCTTCCGGGTTCTGCTCCATACAGATGGCGGCCGCCTGTTCCATTTCCAGATCGACCATTTTTTTATAGCCGTCAAAACCGAACACCAGATAAGCGCCTTTTTTGTCGATGCCGAGCACTTTTTTTATCAGTTTGGCGGTTTCCGGTTCGTCGTAGAGCCGGATTACGCAGGGGCGCAGGCGGCTGGTCATGATCCTGGCTCCGGCAGTCATGGCTTCATGCATGGTTTTGAAAAGAAAAGCGTGAAATTTGCGGCATTCCGGAACCGGATGAATTTTCATTGTCGCTTTTGTAACTACGCCTAGAGTTCCCTCGCTGCCCAAAAAAAGCTGCGTCAGGTCGGGACCTGAAGCGTGACGCGGAACCGGCAGCGTATTAATGATTTCGCCGGTCGGGGTAACCACTTCCAGCGACATGATCATATCTTCCATTTTGCCGTATTTAGTGCTTAGTACTCCGGTGCCGCGATGGGCAATAAATCCGCCCAGCGTGGCGCAGGCAATTGATGCCGGGAAATGCATCGTGCTGTAGCCCGCCTTTTCAATTTCCCATTCCAAATGCTGGGTGTTGATGCCGACTTCGACCGTAGTGGTCATGGCGAGCGGGTCGATTTCCAGAACCCTGTTCATCCGTTTCATATCCAGGACAATGCCGCCGTACATCGGCAGCGCGCCGCCCTGCGAACCGGAGCCGCCGCCCCAGGGGGTTACGGGAATATTGTAATTGTTGGCGATTTTCAGTACTTCGGCGACTTCCTGCGAAGTGCCGGGACAGACAATGAAATCCGGCGGGGTTGGGGTTTTGCCCCGGTCATGCCAGAGTTCCGGCACCCAGTAGTAATCAATAGAATGTCCGAGTTTATCCGACGCGCCTGTCCTGACTTGCTCTTCACCGACCGCCCAGGCCAGTTCGCTGCGGATCATTTCAAACGCATAGTTATCCTGTTTCAGCATTTTTAGACTCCATTAATTTTATTAAAGGTTAACAGCTCAATTGGTTTAAAAATAATAAGCGCTTTTGCTTAAACTGATGTTTCGCGGTAAATTTCCGCCATCACATCGTGTATTTTTCGGTATTTTTCAAATTGTTTCGCGTAGAAAGCGGCATTCTCCGGTTCCGGCAGCAGTTCGCCGTTAATTTTACGGCATTGCCGCACCGCGCTTATTTCATCGGCGAAAACCCCGATCCCGACTCCGGCCAGCAAAGCGCTGCCGAACGATGCGTCACAAGCCGCCGGGCGTTTTACCGGCGCATTGAACACGTCACAAATGATCCGGCTCCACAATTCGCTTTTCGCGCCGCCGCCGATCAGGATGAATTCGTGCACCGGCAATTTCATTTTTTCAATGGTGCGGAAACAGTCTTTCAGCGAAAACGCCACACCTTCCAGCAATGCCCGGTTCAGGTCGCCTTTGCCTGTCGCCATGCTCAAACCGGTGAAACTGCCGCGCAAATCCGGATCCCAGTACGGCGACCTTTCGCCCATCAGATAGGGGTGGAAGAACACGCCGTCAGCTCCCGGCGGCGATTGGGCCGCCAGTTTGTCCAGGGCGTCATAATTTGTTTTGGCGGTACAGCAGTTGTCCCGGAACCACCGCTGGCAAACCGCGGCGGCATTGGTTGCGGTAACTGTGTACCACATGCCGGGAACGACATGCGAATAAGTTAAAGTTTCCGGGTGCGGATGCGCTTCCGCCGTCATTACGTTGACGTTGCCGGCGGTCGCCAGTTTGAGAACGCATTGTCCCGGTTCTACGGCTCCGGCGGCATAGTCCTCCACCGCCGAATCGCTGGCGCCGGTTATCAGCGGCGTTCCTTCCGGCAAACCGGTGTCTTTCGCCGCCTGGGGAGTGATTTTCCCGGCCCGGCCGGCCGGTTTTTTGATTTCCGGCAGCGTTTCGAACGGGATTCCGCCGAGTTCGCACAGCTCCCGGTTCCAGCATTGCTTACGCATGTCCCAAAACAGCGTTCCCTGCGCTTCGATATCGTCGCAGGCCAGTTCACCGGTCAAACGAAACCGAATATAATCCTTGACGAAAGAAATATGTTTTATCCGTTTAATGGTTTCCGGTTCGTTGTTTTTCAGCCACAGCATTTGCGGTAAAGTCCAGGTCGGGGCCGGAGCCTGGTATGCCGTATTGAAGATCAGGTCTGAATAATTTTTCTTCAGGTATTCACATTCTTTCACGCTCCGCTGGTCGGTCCAGATGATAGTCGGCCGGATTACGCGCAGCTTTTCGTCCAACAAAACCGCGCCGTGGGTGTAACTGTCCGCGGTTGCTGCGACAACCCGGCCGAATTGCGCGGGATTGAGCCGTCGCAATACCGCGCACATGGCGGCATACCAGTTTTCCGGATCCTGTTCGGCCCATCCCGGTTTCAGATGAGCAGTCGGATATTCCTGCGCTTCAGCCGCTAAAATATTGCCGGCGGTATCGGTTACGGTGACTTTGCAGCCGCCGGTGCCGAAATCTATGCCGAGTAACAGTTCCCTGTTCATTTATCCAAAATCCATTTATGTTCAGGATCCATGACAGACAGGAATTTACGGTTGTTCCTGCCGGCCATTATCCAGAGGTAATACATGGTATAGCCGGGCGCGTTGATTACCGGATGATAGCCTTCCGGGATCAGCGTTGTGTCATTATACTCCACCGTACAGGTAAAATCAATCGAACGGTTATCGGTATATATTTTTTGAATACCGTAACCCGCTTTCGGGTTGAAGCGGAAAAAGTATATTTCCTCCATATCGACTTCAACCGGCAGGTTGTCGAAGTCATGCCGGTGCGGCGGGTAGCCGGCGTGCTTCCCGGAAGCGACGAACGCTTCCCCTATATACAGATGTTTTGCCGGATATTCATCGGTCAGCATCAGGTAAGCGTCGCGTTCATAACTTTCCTTCCCGATATGTACTTCTTTAACCGCTTCCGGCGTAATGACGTAAGGCGTAATATCGGCGGCGTCCGAAGGCGAAGCCGTCCAGGCGATATCAACGTCGGTAAGGGCGGTAACTTCATATTGTCTGCCGCACGGGATGTAAACGGTATAAGGCTTACCGGAAAAAACGTCTTGGCGCTTGCCGATTTCCGCAAAATCAAAATCCTCACCGCGCACGGAACATTTTCCGCCGAGAATGATCAACGCAATTTCCATGTCAGCGGTGTTTGCCGCGTATTTCTCGCCTTGTTTCAGATCAATGATGCCGAATTCGCTTAATTCCAGGTCCCCGTCGCCGATTTTTGCAATTTTGGTGAATCCGCTTTTCGGTTGATAATGTTTAAGATAATTCATTTTATAAAGGCCTCGCATACAGCTTATTTTTCAGTCGCTTTTTTCCAGTCGTTCATGAATTGCTCAATGCCTATGTCGGTCATCGGGTGCTTGACCAGCAGTTCAAACGTTTCATAAGGAATAGTCGAAATGTCGGCGCCGAGCATGCCCGCGTCAACCACCCAGCGCGGATTAGTCAAACTGGCGACGATGACTTCGGTTTTCATATCGTAATTTTTGAATACCGTGACAATTTCTTCAACTACCTGAAGACCGATATGTCCCACTTTGTCCAGCCTGGCGACAAACGGACTGACGTATGAGGCCCCGGCTTTGGCCGCCAGCAATGCCTGGGACGGCGAAAAAATCAGCGTTACGTTCGTTTTAATGCCTTCCTTGCTCAGGACGTTTACCGCTTTCAGTCCTTCTTCCGTTATCGGCAGCTTTATTACGATATTAGGATGAATGCCCGCCAGTTGCCGCGCTTCTTTTATCATGCCTTCAGCGTCAAGGCTTAGTGCTTCCGCGCTGATCGGCCCGTCAATGATTGAGCATATTTCACGAAGGACTTCTTCGCTTGTCTTCCCTGTGTTTTTAACCGCTTTAGCCATGTGGGTCGGGTTGGTTGTCACGCCGTCAATAACGCCAAGCGACACTGCCTTCCTGATCTCATTTACGTCCGCCGAATCAATAAAAAATTTCATCTTGAAAAATCCTTTATTTTTAGATGGAGAATATTTTGTCCGTTCAATAATTTTAATTCTTCGAAAACAAATTGTCAACCTTTAAAATGAAATTATTTGATAAAAAATGAAAAATAAAGAAATTTTTGAATAAAAATGAAAATACTTATTGACGCAGGCTGAATATGGGCGTATACTATGCAATGGAATGAAATAAAATGAATAAATGAATAACTTATGAAAACTTTACGTTCCCTGGAAATTTTGAATTATTTGAAAGAGCGCCAAAGCTGTTCCATCAGTGAACTGATGGAGCGTTTTAATGTTTCCCAGGCGACTATTCACCGCGACGTGACCGAACTGGCGCGGCAGAAAATCATTCGCAAAGTACATGGCGGCGTGGCAATCGCGTCAGCGGTTCCCGAAGGTATCGAGCCGGCCAATTCGCATTTTTCCGAACGGGTCAATAAAAATCTGTCCAAAAAAACGTTAATCGCCGAAGAAGCGGTAAAGCATATTAAAGACGGGGATATAATTTTTCTGGATTCCTCGACTACGGTATATCAACTGGCGCGGAAACTACAAAAAGCGCCATTGTCCAACCTGACTGTTATCACCAATTCGATATTGATTATTCAGGAGTTTTATTTATTTCCGCCGCATTTTTTCCTTATTTCGGTCGGGGGCAATTTCAACTGCCAGCTTAATTCGTTTCTGGGCAGAACCGCGCTGGAAAACCTGAAACGGCTCAAAATCAACAAAGCTTTTTTTTCAGCGGTCGGGCTGACAGAAGCCGGGGCTTCGACTTTTCATGAAGCCCATGCGGAATTTTTAAAAGAGGTTTTGGCGCTGGCGGAAGATAATTATCTGCTGATAGACAGCACCAAGTCCGGCAAGTCCGGAATATTCGCTATTTGTCCTCTGAAAAAAATAGATCACGTATTGTCGGACCGGAAGTCGGCGATAAAATAAACGGTATCCGCTTCAGCGCCCGATCAGTTCCCGGCGGTATTCACGAGGAGAAACGTGATATCTGCTTTTAAACAGCCGGGAAAAGTAAAATTCATTTTCAATGCCTATTTCCGAAGCTATATCATAAACGGTTCTTGAACTGTTCTGCAGAAGTTCCGCAGCTTTGGCAAGGCGGCACTGAATCAGAAAACGCTGCGGAGAAGTGCCGGAAAAATCCTTGAACAGGCGGTTGAAATGATTTCTGGTTACATGAATCCGTTCAGCTTCCAAATCAAAATCCCATTTCTTTTCAGGAAGAGAACTTACCCGCGAAAGCAAATCCTCAAAAAAACGGTTATGATAAGTCGGGATTTTCTTTTCCGTCATATTCTGTTCATGCAGTTGCAGAAGCAGGTCCTCCAGCCGCATAACCATACGGTTATAGGAATTATGATAATGAACCGTATTTACCATGTTAATGAGTTCCTGCATTGATTGAAAGAATTTTTCGGGATGCCGGAATTTTACCGGTAAATTATTCGGATTTATCTCAAAAAGCCCGGTCTCAATATAACGTTCCATTCGCGGCCCACAGCAACATAGCCAGCAATGAGTTCCCTCGCCTGAGTATACTCCGTAGTCGAAACGATGAAGCGGATAGGTCAGAAAAGCGAATGATCCTTGTCCCCGGAATACTTTTTTTTTGTCAGTCCTGACATATAATTTACACGCATGGAAAAACTGAATTCCATAATAACGGGAAAAATTCGTTTTTATTTCGGCCATGCGCTTGGCAGCCCCGGCCATGGTAAAAGAAATTCCGTCAAAGTAATCCATCCGGTATCGCCTCCTGTTTGAAATTTCAATATTAATGCATGAAAAGTGTATGAAATCGCATATTTTGTGCATTCTATTATATCTGTATTTAATGTATAATCTCTTTTAGAAAAAAGCAAATCAGGGACGATGAACTAGTCTGTCCGGCAGTATAAAAAACATAAAAATAAATTTGTGGAACAAAACAAAAAAGATGAAGAAAATCGGTTTTCTGGATTATTATATCGACGAATGGCACGCTAATCAATATCCTGAAATGCTGGCGTCCAGTTGCTGGAAAGATGAATTTGAAATAGCTTATGCATGGGAAGAAATCCCGGCTTTCCAGGTTCCGGGCGCAACCGGGAAACAGAATCTTGAGCAATGGTGCGCCACCCGGAATATCCGGGGCGCAGGTTCAATAGAGGAACTCGCGGATAAATCCGACGCCATTGTCCTGCTTTCTCCGGGGTGGCCGGAACATCATGAACGTTTAAGCCAAATTATCCTGACTTCCGGGAAACCGGTTTACATCGACAAACCGATGACGGATTCTTATGAAGCCGCCAAACGGATGTTTGCGCTGGCGGACGCGCACGGTACCCCGGTAATGTCTTCTTCGGCGCTGCGTTTCGGCTCTCACCTCCAAGCGCAGTTGAATGCTTTTGAAAATAATCCGGTAAATTTCGCGTCCAGCCGCGGCAGCGGGAAGATACGCGGTTTCATCAATTACGGCATACACCAGATCGAAATGCTGGTCATGGCGCTGGGCAGTGGAGCCTCGCGGGTAATGCAAATGTATGACGCGGACAGTGAAATAGACTTTATGCTGATCGATTATCCCGACGGGCGGCGCGGTACTTTGAACCGGATGCCGGGACTTGGGTTTGAATTGATAGGCTGCTGCCGGGACAACCGGGAATTCAGAATTAGTGAATTTACCGATTTTTTCCCGAATATGATTGACAATATGATGCAGTTTTTCGTTTCCGGGGAGCCGAGTGTTCCGCGGGAGCAGACGCTGGAAGCCACGCGTATTTTCGAAGCCGGGATCAAGGCTTTATCTGTTCCGGGGACGTGGGTGGATTGTCCGGTTGATTAAGACGACAGAATTTTTTCGGCGGCGGTTCACAAAAAGTAGGTTTTGGCAGTATAGTGTCTATAAGAAATAGAAAGGTTTATTATGTTCGCTAAGTTAATCAGTTTAATCATTGGTTTCATTATCAGCTCCTGTACGATTATGGCGGGAGAAAATTATTCTTCCCCGGCTGGTTACTGGGATTTTGATGAAGGTAAAGGGAATGTCTGTCATGATAAGTCCAAACTGAAAAATGACGGCAGGATTTATTTTGCTTCCTGGACAAAAGGGCTTAAAGGAAGCGCGCTGGAATTTGACGGCAATAAAAGTTATGTAAAAATTCCCGGTTTTCCTGATCTGGCCGCAAAACAAGCGTTTACCCTTTCTCTTTTTGTCAGGCCGGAAATTGTTATAGGCGGCCGCAATGGTCGAAATATTGTCGGGAGGCCCGGCAGCAACTATACGAACTATTATGTGTTCATTCCCAAAAATACGGATAGATTTCTCTTCAGATTTCCAGCGAATATAGAATGTAAAGGGACTGGAAAAATAAATCTGGCCGAATGGAATCACCTGCTTATGACGTATGACGGGAAATCGGCTTCCGTTTATGTTAACGGCAAAAAAATCTTCAACGCGAAAGGTAAAGGAAAAATATTGCCAAACACTCAACCTCTAATGCTGGGAGGGAGTATCAAGGGAAGAATGTTCAAGGGAAAAATCGATGAAGTCAAAGTATATAACCGTGCCTTGAAACAGGAAGAAATCATGAAAGAATTTTCGTTGTTTGCAGATTTGAAAAATAAATCTGAAGCCCGTGCGGGTAAAGATATTACCCAAAAAGAAAGAGCAAGCTGGCTGCACCGGATCAAACCTGTGCCTGTCGATAAGCCGCAAGCGGAAACCGAAATAAGGGAATTTAACGGAATACCAACAGTTTACGTTAACGGAAAACCCATAGCCAGAATGGCTTATACCGGCTATGGACATGTTGCTGAATGGCTGAGTGACCGGGATCATATTAAGAGTCTTGTCGATAATAACATTCGGGTTTATTTCCTTAAACTGTATATTCCGGTTCCTGTACTGAAAAAATCCAAGATTCCTGATTGGCGGACGCAAATAGACGAAGGTATGAAAAAACTTTTAAAGATCGCGCCTCAGGCATATGTCATTCCCCGGATATTTTTTGTGTCTGACCCTGAATTCGCCGAAATGTATCCTGCAGAACTGTTGACTTTCAACAACGGGGCTTTCGGGCCTTTTACCAACTATGACGGGTGTGCGACAAAAGATATGCCGCGAGCCAGTTTCGCTTCCTTTGTCTGGGAACGCAAAGTTTCCCAGGACTTGCTGAATCTTATTAATCATATCAGGACCTCGAATTATGCGGACCGGGTAATCGGATATTTTTTAACAGCCGGTACTTGCGGCGAATGGCTTTATTGGGATTTCAGCCCGACAAAATATTATGATTACAGCCCGGCCATGCAAAAGCGCTTTACTGAATGGCTCCGGAATAAATATCATAATAGTGTTGAACAATTAAGAAAGGCGTGGAATGACAAGCATGTGGATTTCAATAACATACGGATTCCTTCGCCGCGGGATAGAAAAGGGCTTAATTACGGAGACAAACGTGAACTTTCATTTTATCATTTCCGGGTTCCCCCAAAAGACCGGAAAGCAATGGATTATATTGCCTGCTGGAATGATGAAGTCGCAGACCGGGTAATTTATCTTTCTCAAGTGGCCAAAAACGCGACCGGGGGCAAAACGCTGGTTGGCGCTTTCTGGGGGTATGTATCGGGCGGGAATCCTGTTTCCGGAAAAAACTCGCTGCAAAAACTCATGGCCAGTCCGGCAGTTGATTTCTGGGCTGCTCCACCGCCGTATGAAAACCGGGGATTAGGAAATCATGTGGCGATTCACGGACTTGCCGGCAGTATGAAACTTCACAAGAAAATATGGTTTAACGAATCTGATTTACGGACATATCTTTCCGGCGCCTGGCAGGTAAAAAACGTTGACGGAGCGAATAATCTGGCCGGAACCGAAGAACTTTTCAAAAGAGAGTTCTGTCATATTTTGACCAACAATGTGTATGGTTACTGGTATGAAATGCTGAAAGGATGGTATAATGATCCTCAAATGTTGAAACTGCTGGGCAAATTCCAGGAAATAGACCGCATTTCGACTAAAGTTGATGCGAAAAACAATTCCGAAATAGCGGTTATCGTCAGTGAAAAAAATCTATACTATTGTGATGACCTGCTTCGCCGTTCGTTGGTAGGGAAAGAGAAAATCAATGAATTATGCCGCATCGGCGCGATGCCGGAATATTTTGAGTTATCCGACCTTCGCTTTCCTGAACTGCAAAAATATAAGTTATATATTTTCCTCAATGCTTTTGCCTTATCCGACAAGGAACGTCGATGGATCGCGAATTTGAAAAAACACGGCAAGACCCTGGTCTGGTGTTATGCCCCCGGATTAATTAATCCCGATTCATCCAAACCGCTTGCCGTCACTCATATGGCGCCTTTAACCGGAATGAAATTTGCTTATTCGACGGGAAAATTCAATGCCGGGATCGAGATCACCAAGTCTCAATATCCCATGATAAGCAATTTACCGGCTCATTATCTGTTCGGCAAATACTGGCGGGACTTAACGACCGGTATGGTTGGCGGTCCGGTTAAATCTCCGGGTCCGATCAAGCTCAAATTGCAGTTTGCGGTAAGTGATGATAAAAAAATCAATGTGTTGGGGCGCTATGCGGATACGCAGGGAATCGCTTATGCCGCAAGGCAGTTTCCCCAGTGGACTTCCGTTTATATTGGTTCTATTTATCCTCCCGCCGCGATCTGGAAAGGTATTGCCCGTTATGCGGGAGTTCATATTTATTCTGATTTCGATGAAGACATTGTTTATCACAATAAAAGCTTCCTGGCATTGCATACTTCAGTTTCCGGCAAAAGAACGATAAAGCTGCCGGAAAAATGTGATGTCTATGATTTATTCGAAGGGAAATGTGTCGGCAGGAATATCGAAAGATTTTCATTATTCATACCGGCAAAAACGACAAATTTATTTTTTACCGGCGATATAAATATGTTATCGGGTTTGATAAGGAAATAAACGCAGTCATAATAACTTAAAACACTTTTAAAGGGAGGACCAGGAAATGAAAGATTCTGAAAAATGTAAGTCCTTGAATGTGAACATTTTTACGCTTATTGAGCTCCTCGTTGTGATCGCCGTCATAGCGATTCTCGTTTCAATGCTGCTGCCGGCATTGACCAAAGCCAGGGATGTTTCCAAACGCATAAATTGCGTAGGCAACATGAAGCAGATAGGAACTGCGGTTAATTTTTATGTTTCTGACAATAATTTATACCTTCCGCCTTTGTGGGGACAAACCAAGGAAGAGGCATGGAGAATGATGGTTTCTCCCTATCTGGGAAAAGAAACGGGAGAACTGTCCCCTCTTTTCTATTGTCCGTCCCAGGCCTATGTTAACGGCGTGCCGGGCGAGGTAATTGGTATGAACTACGGATTGAAAGATCCAGTCAGTTCCGATACGAAAACATATTGGGGATATAAAACTACCGTCATAAAAAAATCCAGCCAGACTATGTTGCTTGGGGACGCCTGGTATAAGGACTCCTGGAAATGCAGCAGCGGCATTATTTCAAGTGTAAATGAATCATCCGGCGGAATCAGTTATCGCCATTTGCTTGGCGCAAACTTTATTTTTGTAGATAACCATTCGGAATGGAGAAAGAGATATGCTCCTGCTTCCATTTTGACTTTGAATCCATAACAAGTAAGAGGGAATAACGAAGTGAAAAAAAGTATTATCGCTTTGGTGATATTGACGGTTTTTGAATTTATTTCACATGGAACTGAAAATTTAATTCCAAACGGGGGATTTGAAAAGGGAAAAGCAAACTGGAGTACAATTAAACTTGGTCAGCCGGATTATAAAAGAGATTTTCTGGTTGACGATAAAATATTTCACGGCGGTCGGCATTCGGCGGAATTTAAATATATTTCAGGTTCGGCAACCGGTTACGCCTGGTTTTCCCAGAAAATCCCGGTCAATCCTGGACGCACCTGTGAATTGTCATTATGGGCGCGGCGGAAAGGAGACGGGCGGCCGGTTAATTTTGTTGTCCATGTCCACATGAAAAATCGTCCGCTGATCAGTTTCAGGACAAGATTTTCTACATGCGATAAATGGGAAAAAAATGTGTTCTATTTTAAAATTCCAACCGGAGTAAAAGACATAAATCTCGCCTTGGTCGCTTCCAAAACCGGGACTGTATATATCGATGATATTGCCCTCAAATATTCACAGTTGCCTCCAAATATAATAGAAAGGGAGTCTTCCGTTTTCGTGCCGGTAAGCGAAGATAAGGAAACGTGTGATTTTAATCTCAAAAGTACAAAATCCGGAAACGATTTTGTTATATATCAACGCATGGCGCCGCGCCGTATAAAGTATACGAGTATTCCTCAGAAAAACGAATTGAAGGATGAATTAAACCTCGTCGTTACGCCGGATGAATTTGAGCCTTTATGGTTTTCAATATATGCGGCAAAAAAATTAACGGAAGTATCGCTTAACGCAAATGCCGTATTCAAATCTTCCGGCCGTCAACTGAAACCCGATATCGATGTAAGAGTATTAAACTGCTGGCCCCAGAGAACGGATTGGAATTCCCGCAATTACTCAATGGTTTCCGAATTGCTAGAAAAAAAATCGTCGATAACTGTTCCCGCCGGTAACAGCAGAACTTTCTGGCTCACCTTCAAGATTCCCGAACAGGCGGTTCCGGGAATATATAAAGGCTCGATCATACTGAATATAAAAAAGAAAACAGTAAAGGAAATACCTGTTTCAATAACCGTGCTTCCTTTCAGGTTGAAGCAGCCGCCTGGTCGATATTGGGCAATGTGGACATCAGACAATTACCGCAAATCGCTGAATGAATATAAACGCGAACTGCAAGATATGAAAGATCATGGAATTAATACGCTCCTTTTGTATCCGCAGGGACTGGGCGACTGCCGCTTTGCCGTCGATAAAAAAGGCAAAATATCATTTAATTCACCGACTCTGAGAAAACTGCAAAATATCAGAAGAGAAACAGGTTTAAACGGGCCCCTGCTTTTGTACTGGGGAGGCGGGCTGAAAATTAAAGCTTCAAAATTGGCGGCCTCGTCTGCGAAGCTTAATTTGAAATCAAAAGCGCTTCGCAAAACTTTCATCGATCTTCTCAAAGCCGTTGATGATTTTGTAAAAGAAACAGGAAAGAATGGTTTTTCGGAATGGTATTATCTTGGTACCGACGAACCGCAGATATGGCGCGGCGGGCAGCAAAGCGCTCTTTTTGAGCACACGGCAGCCAGAATGGCGGGAATAAAAAATCTCGTAACAATAAATGAATCGGCATTTACGGAAAAACTCTCCAGATACATGACCGGTATTTGCTGGGGCGGAGCGCCTAACAGCGTTGAAGCGAACGTATACAGAAAGAACATGCCGTGCGAATATTGGTGGTATGGAACCGGGGTATATACGGGCCAGGAGGGCGGACTTATGCCCAACAGGTACTATTGCGGGGCGCTCTTTTACAAAAGCGGAGCAATTGGAGAGGTCAGTTTCGTTTATCAACGGCTGGAAAAAACCGGAGACCCGTTCGACGATTTTGACGCGAATAAATACTCGGAGCCCAAGGACGCATACATCGTCTATCCCGCTGAAAACGGCAAAGATATTATACCTACGTTACAGTGGGAGGGGATTCGCGAAGGGATCGATGATTATAAGTATATTTATACGCTGGAAGAGCTTATAAAAGAAAATAAAAAGCATCCCCGAACCAGGAATCACGCGGAAAAAACAGAAAAAAAACTTAAGGAACTTTTATCGTCATGTCCGTGGGGTATCGGGGGAATCAATTCGGATGATCCTTTTAAAGTCATTTATTCCAATGAAAAAGCCGCGGCGTTAAGAAAGGATGTTATTTCCATGATATTGTCTTTTATCCCTGAAACTGCGGTTTCGCAGGAAACTAAATGAGGCGTTGAAAATGAAAAACAGTTTACAAAAATTTATCGGAATATTTATCGCATTGGTTTGCTGGTCAGGAATTTCAACCGTTCTTGCCGACAAAATAGTTATGGAACTGCCCTTGACGGAGGGCAAAGGCAGTACGGTCAAAAGTAAACAAAATCACCTTGGCAAAGTCCATAACGGCGTTTGGCTGTCAAGCGGTAAAGAGTCATTCCTGGAGTTTAACGGCAATAATTCATACATAGACATACCCCATGCCGGGAACCTTAATTTTAAAGACGGATTTTATTTGAGCGCCTGGATTTTCCCTTACAGTATTTCCGGAAGGATGGTTCCTGTAAATAAAGGAAGATTTTTTTGGGCGTCAGGGTATTTATTTTATATTTATAAAGGGAAACTTGGTTTGGGGTTGGCAACGGAAAAAATACCGGGGAAAGAAATCCAGGGAACCGGGATAGATATTATTACGGATGAAATTGTCGTTAAACCTAAACAATGGACCCATATAGCGGTTACTTACAACGCTCAAGAAGGCAAAGCGCTGCTTTACTGTAACGGGAAAGTGGTAAAAGAAGCTGAAGCTTCAGGAAAGGTTTGTTATGATATTCACCCGAAACTTCCTCTGCGGATAGGAGCTAACGCGTTTTCATTCAATTATGGTCAGTTTAAGGGATTGATCAGAAATATGAAATTATGTAATTTCGCAGTGTTGCCCACGGACGTAGAAGCTGAATATAAAAACGGCAGCCGCATTAAAAATATAGTTGTTGAAAGTTCTCAAGAGAAAAGGGAACGGAAACTAACCGCCGGAATTAATTGTGAAATTATCGATGCGCGTCTCCGGAAACCCTTAAACGGTAAATGCTTTATAAGGTGCGGCGACGGCAATTATTATACGCCGCCGCTGTCTGAAAAATGTATTCCTTACGGAACTTCCAACGTTAAGTGTTTTTATGCTTTGGACGGTGATTTTAACGTCAAACTCCTGCCCGGTAAAGTCCAAATGCTGGTGACGAACGGGTTTGAATATATTCCCCGGTATATGGAATTCTCCTTGAATGAGCATGAAAGAAAAAATGTTGTAATAGAAATGGATAAGCTTGTTGATATGTCCGGTTTAAACTGGTATTGCGGAGATAATGAACTGCAGACATGCGGTCACGGCAAAAGAAGTTATGACTCCGTCTTAAACGGCAAAAACCTGATTAATGCGTTGAAGTTATTCCAGGCTGAAGGATTGAACTGGGTTAATCTCGTCGCTTTCGGAGGGCCAAGAAAGATTAAACAGACAAAAAACGATTTTATTGCGACTGCCGGCATAGAAGTCGGCAGCAGAGTATTGGGAGATGTTATCGGGATCAATGTTCCCACGGCGCCCAGGGGAAAATTCAAACAAATCACCGCAATAGACTATATTAATAAAAACCAGTCGGTCAGTTTGTTTGCGGAGAATTTCATAAACATAGAAACCCCGAAACTCAGATGTGAAGCAAGAGGTTTTGCGGTTGCTTTGGCCTTGGGGAAATGTAATCTCTGGAGATATGCTTTTTGGCATAAAAATCCAATCGGTTATAAATTTTTGAATTTAGGTTTCAAAGTTGCCGCCGCCGCGGGGACTGATGTGTACATAAACAATCATTCCGGCTTGCTTTCTCCCGGTTATTTCAGGTCTTATTCTTATATGGAAGGCCTTTCCTGGCCGGGCGTGGTCAAGTCCTATAGAAAGCAGAATATCTTTGTAACTAAAGGGCCTATGATCCTGCTGAAATGTAACGGCAAGCTCCCTGGTGAAACCATTTATACGGAAGACGGCGCGTTGAAACTTTCTGTGGATGCATATTCCATTGGCGGCCTGGAACAAATTGAAGTCATCGTCAATGGCGCTTTGCTGCGTACTGTAAAATGCAACGGGAGCAGGAAAATTTCAAAAACCCTTGATTTAAAAGTTGATAAAAGTTGCTGGCTGGCTGTCAGATGTATTGGTTCGAAAGTTAAATATTTTGATTCGCAAGTAGCGTATCCGGGGAAATACGCCCATACCGCTCCCGTATATATACAATATAAGGATTATCCGGTTATTCCTGATGAGCAGGATATAGCTTTTGCGCTCGACTGGGTGCGCAAGTTGGAGAAAGTTATAGTTGAAATAGCAGAAAAACAAAAATATTCTCCTGATGTTTATAAGGAGTATATGCCACATATACGCAAAGCCGGAAAAGTATTTGACAACCTTAAGAAAAAACCTAGAAAATGGGATGATAACAAATGATCAGCAAAATGATGACCACATACAGACAAAGCCGAAATTATATAAACGTATTTTTCGGGATCACTTGCAGTTTTTGTACGACAACCGCTATTTTAATTTCAGCTATAGCAGTTTTCAATTTTTCAAAATGTATCGCCGCAGACTCCGATTTGCTGGTATTTGTCCAGATCAGCGACGTGCATATCAGCCCTTATGATCAAAACCCTAAATATTCTTACCGGAACGCGTACCTTAAAAGAGCGATCAGCATCTGTAACGAAATCATAAAGCCGGATTTTGTTATAGATACGGGCGATATCAGCGATTTCGGAACAGTCAGCGAATGGGAAAAATATAAAAAGATCATGTCTGATCTGAAACTTCCCCATTACGTCATACCGGGAAATCATGACGGCTACAAAGCGTTGCTCGCACAATGGCCGGGCCATTTCCAGAACAGCCACTTTAATTTCGCCGGCAAGGGAGTCAGGTTTATCGGCATAAACAGCGTGAAAAATTCCAGAACATATCCCGATAATATCCGGGGAACTATTACCGACCCGGAATTTGACTGGTTGAAGAAGCAGTTAAGTGAAATTAAACCGGAGACGCCGGTATGTATTTTCAGTCATCATCTGCCGGTAGGCAAAAGAGGGAAAAAATATAATATTGACGATAACCGGGAGGCTGCTTTAAAACTTATAAAACCTTACAATGTCCCGCTTTGGGCCGGCGGCCATTATCATTATTTCCTGGCGACTAATACAGGGAAAACAACTTTTCTGATTTCCCAGTCTCTCTCGAAATCAAGAAAAAGTCCCGTCACTAAACGGAACAGCAGGCGCGGCTTCCGGGTATATTGCGTATATAAAGGTATATTCTCTACAAGATTCATGGCGTTTGATAACGGTTCCAAACCCAAAGCGTTAAAGCCTGAAGGCGACTTTTTCCCTTGCTCCGTTATTGTCAGCCCGGTAAGCGAATTGTTTTACAACACAGGATCAAAGAAAGGGAACGGCAATAAAATAACCGCAAAAATTTTCGGCGATTCCGGTATCGAAAAAGTCGAAGTTTATGTTGACGGGAAATTTGCCGGTAATATGAAAACCGGAAGCGATAATCTCTGGCATGCGGTCTGCAAGGTCAATTTGAACAGCGGAAAGCATAAGATCAAAATAGTTGTATCTGACCGGAAAGGCGGAAAAGATATTCAGGAAATAATGACCGGACCGCCGAAACATGGTTATATATCTGAGTATAATTTCAATCCGGAGAATATGTAACGGCGGCAATGGCCTTGGTAATCCCTGGGATTTATATTTCTTTTAAAGGCATCAGCCAGATGATCCCAATGGGAGTGTCCTATGAATACGTAATCCGTTAATTCCGAGCCATTCTATTGATAATTTATTAGTCATTTTCCCTCGTGCAGACAGGACTGATATACTGTATTAATCTGAAAATTTAACATCTATACTGCAACCGAGTAGGCCGGCTTTCGATGAAAGCGGCAAAGAGCAACATTATACGGCCTGTCAACGTTTTATGCCGCCGGTCTCATCGA
>JBAYCO010000009.1:0-21594 GCA_041668685.1 Victivallaceae bacterium
AGCCATATCCTCCCATAAATGGGCATGATCAAAACGGACTTCTTCCAGCGCTCGCGTCGTGGCATTGATAAAGAAATCCGTCAGGTAATCGATCATTTCCTCGACAAGGGCTGGCTCTTCATAAAACATGATGCTGAAATTTTCAACGCCAATCCAGTTTCTGAGAAGCCCATAGAAACTGCCGACGAAAATTGTTAGGGGATTATCATGTTCTGACCACCTAGCTTTGATATTTTCCCAGTCGGTCGGATATCTTTCGGGACAATAAGGATCAAGCTTTTCCCTGAAAAAATTCCAGTCCTCACGGGAAGATATGGGATATTTTATGAAATGTGGCATCGATACGTCTCCGGCTCCTTTAAACTGTTTCTTCATAATGCCTTCAGAATCGATGTATATTCGGTAACTATCCGTATCTTCGAGCGTCTTTTCCTCGAAAGCCGGAACTGGGCCGAGAATGTTGAAAAAACAGTTCTGGGGGAAGTATCTTGTTGAATCCAAACCGAAAAATTCCTTCAGGTCGGAATTCGGTGGTAATCCTTCCTTTTCCCATCTGAGAACAGTGGTATTGAGGTAGCCGAATTCCCATAATGGAATCCGGTCCACAGGTCTAAAATGGACTGTGTCTATAAAACGCCGGACATGATTATATTCTTGCATTTTTATTCTCCGCACTCATTCTGTCAAAAATTTTTGACATTAATCTCTATTTGTGTTGTTTATCTTTAATAAATTATCAGGATTTTTGTATTTCCCCGTTTTCATATGTCTGAAAAACAAAATATTTTTTATCTTTCAAAACACTTTCTAGTTTCTTTGAGCCTGTTTACTATTTTAATTCATTTTTCAAAACCTGTATAATTTCCGGACACGAGAGGATACTGCTTAATTCTGAAATCATTATTCCTTTTACTCCCGCTTTTTTTATGGTTTCAACTTCATTTTTCAAACGTTGAGGACTTTTGCCGGTTTCTCCCCAGACATTTTTATAAAAACCGACCATCGCAACTCCAATACTGTTTGAATGGTATGCCGCTTCGTTTTTAACAATAATTTCGGAATATTTTTTTATCTTATTCAAATCCCAATAAGGTTTGAAAAACCAAGCGGCGGTTTGGCCGCAATAATCAACAGGCAGGTGATTTCCATATAAGATGTTCGGTAAGAAAGCAGGATAAATATGACAGGTTGTTTTTATTTCAGGGTTTATCGATTTGGCATATGAAATTACCTTGGTGTAGAATTTGATGATACATTCTTCGCTGAAACGATGATCCGCTTCTTTTTTATCCATGCCCGGATGTTCCTGTAGATATTTTTTTCTGGCTTTATTGCATGAAGCACAATAACACCCATGAAAATTATCATAACCAAAAAGGTCGAAGGCAATTCCCGTATAACCCTTTTTTATCGCAAAATCCACATCTTTTTGGGCGGACAGAACTGCCTCTTCCCGGATAAAACATGGGAAAGGCTTGGGTTTTTTATCAATCACTTTTCCGATATCTTCAGGAAGCGGTTCACCTCCGTGTTGAGAGTTTGGCAATAAATTATATTCATGAGGTTCATATTTCTGAGAAACGCCTGAATGCGGGAATATTACATAATATACTTCAATATGTTTTTCTTTACCTACAGATACTATTTCATCAGACCATCTCTTTTGAATGCCTGGAAGAGCAATTGCATTGAAACCTATAGCTTTTGCCTGAGATATCCTTTGTTTAATTTCATCTTTTGATTTAACAGGTCTGGTTGACCATGCTATCTTCCAGATAAATTTTCTGGATGTACCACCTGATTTTTTATTCATGGATAACAGTTCAGATGAAAAACAGGATAAAATAAGAACAGAAAATAATATTATCAGCTTATATGGTTCTGAAATATGCATAATTATCTCCCGGTTTCGTTATTTCCGATCATATCATATTTCTTTACCGCCCGGCGGTCTTTTTCCAATTGCCTGACAAGTATGTCTGGCTTAAGCTCGTGTGATTCAACTCCAAGCTTCAAGCTGATGGCGGCAGCCGTTCCGGCAGCCTGTCCCGTAGCCATGCAGGTTTGCTGGATGCGGAGCGATGATTCTGCAATATGTTCCGCAGAAATACAGCGCCCCGCCATCAGAAGATTTTCAACCCCGTATGCTAAAAGACAGCCATAACGTATTCCAAAATATGCGCCTTTTGAGATTTTTACAGCGCGCTTTTTCGAATCGGGAGTTCCACTCAAGACGGCAGGTTTTGTGTAGCTATCCGCTGGCCAGATATCGATATGCCAACTTGAGCGGGCGACCTCATCCGGGTACGTACGAAATTCGAGGACATCTTTTTTCGTTACAAGTTCCATGCCTTTTATACGTCTGGAAGAACGGACCCCGATGTTGTTTGATGTGTCCAGCAGATATGAATTTTCACAACCCGGTACAAAACGCCGATATACTTCCGCTGCTTCCCAAGCCTGTAAACGCCCCTCCTGTTCAGCCCTCGTCATTTGCCAGGGATCAAGAGGATCGGTTTTGAGGACACGGCTGACTACAGACATTATCTGATTACGACCCGGCAGTTCCCAAGCCCAGTCACGGATATAGTTGAGAAGCCGTCCGGGTTCGCGAACGATCGGAGTTGCAAATTCCCCTCTGACCATCGCCGCTCTTAGAGCCTTTTCAATTTCTGCCATTATATCAGGGGCTGGCCACAATTCCGGACGAACCGCTCCGCCGACACGGAATACTTTCGTAAGAGCCATAGCCCAGGGAGAAGAACCGTCTCCCTGTTCCCAAGGGACTCCGGCCTTGTGGCACACTATTCCGTCTCCGGTACAGTCGATGACCCGGTCGGCAAGGATGGCCCGGCGACCGGCGCTGGTCTCAATGAACAAAGCTTTGATCCGTCTGGCTTCAGTAAGCACCTCAGAAACTGTTGAATGGTAAAGTATTTTAACGCCGGCTTTTTTGAGCAGTTCATCCCAGGCATATTTGATGCATTCAGGATAAACCGTCCCGCTAATCACATGGGGGGACTTGCGGATCTCAGAAACCCCGTTCCTGCGACGTAAGGCATGAATCCACTCATGCCATACGCCTTGGAAGTCGACGCCGTTAGTACTCAGGATCACACTCACCAGTTGCGATACTGCGGCTCCGCCGGAAAAGCCGTCTTTTTCGATCAGCAAAGTTTCGGCTCCGTTCCTTGCGGAAGCTATTGCGGCAGCACAACCTGCGGGGCCGCCGCCGCAAACGGCAACATCCCATTTACCCATAACCGGAACTTCTTTCGCCGGTTCAAGAACAGTTTTTAGTAGTTGAGAATTAGTCACTTTTTAAATTTCCTGTTTATTGTTTTTTTTATTTGTCGTAAACTTTATATCAGTTTGGGGATTTCATTTCGATTTATCCAAGTTACGTTCGCCAGATAAATATCCGCTGCCGTCGAATGCTCTGCTATGGCGGAGTCTTTTTCAATTCCCGGTTCGTCGAATGCCGGATCCATTTTGTGTTCATGGGATGAATAATAAATTACCGCCGCTTTGTTTTCCCCGGTCTGAAGCCACGCCGCATAAGAACAATCCCCGCCGGACGGAAGCTGCCGCAACCACTGGATGTCTTTTCCATCTTCAAGCCATAATACGTCAGTCCTGATGTTGAATCTTCCCGGCAAATCCCAACGACGGCAAATTAACAGACAACCTTTTTCCAATCGCTTCAGCATAGGCCCTTGAATCCTTACCGGCAAGCGGAGATATGAATTCAGGGAATCATACAGCGGCTTGAGAATTGTCAGGGCGGGACAACCGCCCCGGCCGTCATCCCTGATAATTGCGTAAAGGTCGCCGTTGTCGGCAAAATCAATTGCCGTTTCATTTCCTTCCGACAGAGATAATTTACAAGTCCAGCGGATGCCGTCGCGGGAGGTAAACAGGAATGTTTCGTAATGATTTTTCTCCTGAACTTTATAGCCTGAAGCGTAGAGAATGCCGCCATGGGGTTTGAAACACCACAGGCGGGTTGCTTCATATCCGGACAGCGCCTGTTCTTTAAAAGCCGAACCGTCCTCGGAAATGAAAAGCCTGGTACCTTTTTCCGGCATGGTGTTGTCCCGGTTCAGACAATAGAGAAAAAGTTTGCCTGAAAACTCCAGAATGCGGGGATCGCGCAAATCGGTTTGTGCGACTCCTATTTCGGCAGCCAAGCTCCAGACATCCAAATCTTCGGAACGGAGGACTGTTATTTTTCCCTCGTATGCCACATGATCAGGCGCGGTTCTGAATGCGATATAATAGGCATTTTTGAAACGACAGACAGACGGGAAGGCATTATGCATTCCATTGGAAAAAATTTTCTTTGAATACAAACATCTGAAATCCATGATAATTCAACTTCCTTATTAATGTTAATTTTTCTCTATAAAAGATTATATCCCGGCATTGAAGTTTTGTAAATAGACTGTATATGTCATTAATTAACTGTGTGTGACATTTATGGCTGCGTCGCAACCAACTGAGAAAAAAAACGTTGCAGATATCCTTAAACGGTTTGCCGGGAAACCCGTCAGGGGGGAATTGTATTTTTCTGAAATTCCTCCGTCTGCCAGAAAAGACCTCTTAAAGCATACGCACCCTTATTTCAGGCTGGTAATAGGCGTAAAAGGCTCATATGGTTTTCACTATTATTTCAACGGCCTTAAGACGGGCACGTTGAAGCCGGGAGATATACTTTTAACCGCACCGAATCGCGGCTTGCTGATAAGCGCCGGAGACAATGATTTCGAAATTATCAGCATTATTTTCTGGTATAACCTTATCCGTTTTTTAGTAGCACGCGGCACAAAAGAAAATCAGCAATATTTTTTTTATCACACTTCAAACCCGCCCCCGCGCTATGCGCAGCATCTGGTCCAGACACTTTGCCTCCTGCAGGATTCGGAACCGTATCAGTATGCGGCGCGGCGGCTGATCGAGGCGCTGATCTATATATCCGACCATGAACTGGCCAGTGATGTCCAGGCGAAATGTACCAAATCCATGAACAGTTATAAATCCGCGATGGATTACATCAGGAATAATTTCCATACTGAGGTAAACCGGGACAAAATATCCCGGGAACTGAGAATTACGCCGTCTCATGTTTTGCGGCTGTTCAGGCAATACTCCTCCGCGACTTTTGAGGAAACTTTGCATATTGTGCGGGTACAGCACGCCGAATCCCTTCTTAAGACAACGCATTTTACTATTAACGAAATTGCCTATATGTGCGGTTATAAGAGTCCCAATCATTTTATCAGGATTTTTAAAAAAATAAAAGGGCTTTCTCCGCAAAAATTCCGGGGGCTGAACATGCAGTCTCACAGTATCATATAAAAATACGACTTCCACGTTTTTTCTTTTTGTAACCTTCTCTCCGGACAGAAACCATAGTTAAGGATAATTGTATATTATTGTTGATATATTTCCAAAAATTTCAAAAATAAAGAATATAATTTCTTTTTATATTGATTTTTTGGAATAATAGTATATATTTAGTGGTATAAATAAAATTATATTGCATTGAGGCTTTGCATGATAGATGACATTGATCGCAAAATATTACGTTTACTCCAGGATAACGCGCGGATCTCAAACGCGGAAATATCCCGGCATGTGGGGCTGGCGCCCTCCGTTGTTTTCAAGCGCATTCGCCGCCTGGAAAAAGATGAGGTTATTACAGCGTATGAAACCCGGGTTAACCGTCATAAAGTCGGGTTGGGCATGTCCAGTTTCGTGCTGGTTATGACTGGAGAAAAACCAGGTTCGGTGGAAATAGGTAAAAGAATAGCGTCTCTTCCTGAAGTCCAGGATGTTTATTTTACCGCCGGAGACTTTTATTATTTCGTAAAAGTCAAAACCAGGGATGCAGAAGATCACAATGAGTTTATCAAAAAACTTGGTAATCTCGGAGTAAAAGACTGCCGGACGACTTTGATATTAAATACTATCAAGGAGAGTTTAAAACTCAATATTTAAACTGAAAGTAAAAAATATCTATAACATAAATTTTGTGTATTGAACAAGGAATAATCTCGTGTTTGTAGTACCGCTTTTAAGCGGAATCATCCTGCTGGTTAACGTTGACTGTTCCGCCTGAAGGCGGTACTACAAACATATAACTATTATTAAGAACAAGTTATAAGATGAACTTCAATCGAAGCGAATGATGTTACATAAAAATAAGCCTGCTTATGTCTGGGGAGTTTTCTGCTCTTTTTCCAGCGCATTCATTTGGGGAACCTCACATATTTCAGGGCGCTGGCTGATGAGTAACCGGTGTATTGACGTCCTCAGCTTATGTTGCATCCGCTACACTTGTGGCGGTTTGTTTCTGCTGGCGGCGGGAATGTTTTTCCAGCGCAGAAAAATTTTATCCGTAAAATTCCGCGACCTTCTGCTTCTCAACTGGCTGGCTTTCCTGGGAATAGTCGCCCATTCCGCACTTTTGCTGCTCGGCCAGGCATATACGACCGCAACCAACAGTTCACTGATTTTGGCGTTGAATCCGGTTATGGCAATGTTCATAGGCTTGTTTCTTGGGTACCGGATAAACTTTTTCAAAGCGTTCGGCACCGGGTTGAGCCTGCTTGGCTGTTTGATGGTTGTCGGCGTGATCAGCCGGCATGGCTTTGACTACAGCAGCAATCATTTGTTCGGAGACGCGATAACTTTGGTTTCCGCCTTTTTCTGGGCTCTCTATATGGTTTTTAGCGCTAAAACGGCTGCACGTTTAGGCGGCTTTACCATTACTGTGTGGACTATGCTGGCCGGAGCTGTTCAATTTCTGCTTTTGCGGATTTTTCTTCCGATAGAGACGCATATTCCGGCATGGGAAGCAGGCACGCAATGGCTGGTTATTTTTTATGTCGTATTTTTTCCGACTGCCGTCGGATTTTACTTCTGGTATGAGGCAATGTCCAAGATTGAGCTGTCATTGCTCAATATAATGCAGTACCTTACGCCGATAGCGACAATTATCCTGTCATATTTTATTCTGCATGAAAAAATGACGGCTTTGAATGTTATAGGGGCAATGTTAATTTTTTCCGGCGTAATGATTGCATCCGGCCTGATCAGGCTGCCGCTGAAACGTAAAAACTGTTTATTTGCGGGAAATGCTTCACGTGTTTAAAGATAATTATTCATGATGAACTTTGTTGGATAATTGACAAAAGATGTACATTGCGTTAATATATTATACAGTGCCTGCGATCTTTCGTTGAAAATTCGAATGCCGGGGATAATAGTGACATGAAAAATAAAGTTAAATTACCGGGACGCCAGGCTGGGCAGGCGGTTATCGAAATGTGCGTCTGCCTGATCCCGATCCTTGTGATTCTGCTCGGTATGATCTTTATTTCCGGATTGTGCATTTCAAATATCCGCGCTTTTGTCAGCGCCAAAGGGAATGCCGAACTTCTTTCTCGTTCCAATAATATGAACGGAGGTGAAGGGGATAATATTTTCTGTTGGGATTACGGCGAAGGCGAGGACGAAGACAGTTATCCTTTTACCGCCGATGACCAACCGGTTTATCTTACCCAGGTCGGGGATGAAAGCAGCGTGCAGACTCTTGTTGACGCACTGCTGAATGAGTCCGTGGATTCGGAAGCGGTGGAAAGCGGAGAATATGCTTTCCTTTCTGTTGCCTCCCTGCCGTATATAACCGATAATAATTTTGCGCAATCGCTTCCTGACTCTATGTTGTCGGCGGCGGAACTGGTCAGCGGCAAGGCAAATTCCAGTGTCGGCAATGTTTTTACTGTCAGCTCAGATGAGTTCAGTTCAGATGAAATTAATAGTATGGGGGCCACCTTTTCATGGTTGTTCGGCCTTGAGACCGGGGATATAAATTTGCGTAATATGCGGGCTAATACGGTATATTATCCTGTTATCCCGACAAGCCAGTAGGCAAAAAAAAATCGCGGCTTCAAACCGCGATTTTTATAGTCCTGAATAAGAAGACTTATTCTTCTGATGATTTTTTGGACTTTCTTGATCTTTTTCTTGTTTTCTTGCCTTTGGATTTTGAGGTCAGCTCTTTCCATTCAGCATCTGCCGCTTCAATAGCCGCAGTATCGTTCTTTTCGTAAGCTTCAGCCATTTTAGTTTGAACTTCAGCAAGCTTTTTTAACCGTTCGGCTTTGCTCTTTTTGCCTTTGGCTTCCCACTGGGAGGCTTTTTTGGTGAGGATTTCAGCGGTTTTTTTGCATTTTGCCGCTTTTTCCGCGGGAGTAAGTTCTTTAGTGGAACTACTGCTCTTGGAGCTTTTGTCTTTTTCTGCGTAGACGGCGGCGCCTGCTACAAACAGGACTGCGAGGAGAACTGCTAATGATAATCTTCTCATACGAGACACTCCTTATTTTAGTGTTGGAGCATAAGGATAATTCCTCATTTTGAATTTTACAAATGTAAATTCGATTCTTTATGAAAAAAATAAATTAAAAATCCTTGACAAGATACCTGTGAAGGAGTATAATTAATAGCATATGCCAATAATAACAATGTATTTGAGCACAGATTTTTATGTCAAGGCCATTTAAAAACAGAAAAGTTAACGGTTTATTCAATTCTGATTGTTATAAACCTAACGGTATTCCGTTATCCATGCTTGCGGGCGTCGAATTGAGCGTTGACGAACTGGAAGCGCTGCGGCTTGCCGATCTGGAGGCCATGTATCAGTCCCAGGCGGCGGCGGAAATGGGCGTATCACGACAGACTTTCGGAAATATCGTAAAAAGAGCGCGCCAAAAAGTAGCGGACGCGATCATAAACGGCAAGGCGCTTAAAATAGTATCGCATGGTTTCAGCTATTCCGATGCGATCCGGTGTTGCGGTAACTGCGGACTGGTTTGGCGGAAAGCAGTGATGACGCAGACGGAATGTCCCGCCTGTCGCAGCACAAACAGTGATATTCCGGCGGAAGCCTTTGCCTCCGATATATTTTTCTGTCGCGGCGGCCGCGGCCGGGGCGGCGGCAGAGGCCGTGGACGGGGATGCGGCGGCTTATGAATGGGACATGGACAAAATGAGTTTAACCCTTAACCCTTAACCCTTAAAACTTAATCCTAAAATCGAGGTTTAATCATGAAAGTAGTTTTTGCAGCGACAGGGCAGGATCTGGATTCGTTTCTGGATCAGCGTTTCGGCAGATGCCCGTATTTTATTTGTCATGATACGGTCAGCGGAGAAACACGTTGTATTGCCAATACCCAGAATTTGAATGCGGCCCAGGGTGCGGGAATCCAGGCGGCGACGACGGTTGCCGACGCCGGGGCGGATTATGCCGTTTGCGGGCACTGCGGCCCCAAGGCGTTTCGGGTATTGCAGGCTGCCGGGATAAAAGTTATTTGCGGAGCCGAAGGCAAGCTGGCCGATCTGCTTAAGGATATTGAAGCAGGCAAGTTGAAGGAAGCGGATTCTGCGGACGTGGAAGGACATTGGATGTGATATGAATATTGCGATTGCCAGCGGTAAAGGCGGTACCGGAAAAACCACCGTCGCTCTCAGCCTGGCGCGGGTCTGGGCGGAAAAACGGCAGGAGAAAGTCCGGCTTATCGATTGCGACGTCGAAGCTCCGAACGACCATCTTTTTTTGAACCTGAGCGGGGTTAGTACCGTTCCGGTGACTTTGCCCAAACCGGTGATAGACGAAAAAAAATGCACCGCCTGCGGCAAATGCGCCAAGGCGTGCAATTATAACGCCTTGACGGTTATAGCGAAAAAAGTTCTGCTGTTCAATGAACTTTGCCACAGTTGCGGCGTGTGCGGCTATGTCTGTCCTGAAAACGCCGTATCTTACCGGCCGGTGGAAATAGGAAAAATACATTCCGTCCGTTTCGGTCTGCCTTTTGCTTTGAGCTGGGGCGAGCTTGGCATCGGGCAGGTTCAGGCTCCGGATATTATTCGTGAGCTGCGTCATGAAATCAGGGATGAAGATATAAATATTTTCGATTCGTCGCCGGGCTGCGGCTGCGCCGTCCGCGAAACCCTTGCCGGGATGGATGCGGTGATACTGGTTACTGAACCGACGCCGTTCGGCTTGAATGATCTGCGCCTTGCGGCCGAACTGGCCGGGAAACTCGGAATTCCCACCGGGATCATTATCAACCGTTCGGACGGTAACGATGAAATAATTGAAAATTTCGCCCGCGAGAGCGGAGTGGAAATTCTCACAAGGATTCCTTTTGAGCGGAAATATGCCGAAACCTATTCCAAGGGTATTGTTTTGGCGGAAAAGTATCCCGAAATAAAAACCCTCATGGACGACTTGTATGGGAAAATAACGAAACTTATTGAATGCGCTCCCGAAAAGCGGAAGAGCGCTTTTGACTCCACGTCTGAGTTCGGCGGCGTAAAACCGGAACCGGCATCCTCTCGCGACGGGATAAAAGAGGCGGTCGTGATAAGCGGCAAGGGCGGTACCGGGAAAACCACCGTTTGCGCGTCGCTGGCGGCTTTGCGGCCGGGAGGAATATTTTTTGACGCCGACGTGGACGCTTCCAATCTGCCTATCCTGCTGAAAAGCAAAAAACTTTCGACCTGGAAATTTACTTCCGGGGCAAAAGCTTTCATCGATTATGATAAATGCGCCTGTTGCGGCTTGTGTGCCGATTTGTGCCGCTTCAAGGCGATTCACAGAGACAAGAACGGAACTTACCGGGTTGCTCCCGAAGCCTGTGAAGGCTGCGGTTTGTGTGAGCTGGCCTGTCCTGCCGGAGCCGTAGAGATGATCCCGGCGGATACCGGTTATACGTACCTGGCGGAGAGCGGATACGGCAAACTGGCTCACGCTTTTCTGAATATTGGCGAGGAAAATTCCGGCAAACTGGTAACTGAAGTGAAAAATCTGGCGCTGGCTGTTGCAAACGGGGAAAACGGGAGTAATATTCTCGGAGACGGTTCCCCCGGTACGGGGTGTCCGGTGATAGCCGCGATGGCGGGTTGTAATCTGGCGGTGGCGGTGACGGAACCGACCGTTTCCGGGGTTCACGACCTGAAGCGGGTGCTTGCGCTCGCCAGACACTTTGATATTACGAGTTGCGTGGTTATCAATAAAGCCGATATCAATCCGGACAAGGCTGATGAAATAAAGGATTTTTGTCGGGCGAACCGGGTGGAAGTCATTGGAGAAATACCATTTGACGAAGCGGTCGGGCAAGCTTTGCGCGAAGGAAAACATTTGCTGGAAATTCCTTCCTGCCCGGCCCGTAACGCAGTTGAAAATATAAGTGGACAGCTTAAATTGAAATTTGGCATCTGATAAAAAATACGGACAAATAACACTTAACTTTTTAATGGAGGATCAAAATGATCATCGCGGTACCGGTAGCAAATGAATTATTGTGTATGCACTTCGGGCATTGCCAGGAATTCAGGTTTTTCGAAATAGACGCCGACAAAAAAATCATCAAGGTAGAGGGTAAAGTCCCGCCGCCGCATGAGCCCGGAGTATTGCCGCGCTGGCTGGGAGAACTGAACGTCGATCTGGTGATCGCCGGAGGTATGGGTATGCGGGCGCAGCAGCTTTTTGCCCAGGCGGGCGTAAAAGTGCTTACCGGGGCTCCCGGCGACGATCCGCGGCAGGTGGTGGAAGCTTTTCTTGCGGGCACCCTTGAGACCGGCGATAACGCCTGTGCCCATTAAGGAGAATAATAAAATGGCTGAATGCAATAAAGACTGTGGTTCCTGCGAATCCGCCGGTACCTGCGACCTGAAACTGAAGGAACGCCTGTCCTCCATCAAACACAAAGTAATGGTACTCTCAGGTAAAGGCGGAGTCGGCAAGAGTTCGGTGTCCGTAAATCTGGCGGTCTCGCTGGCGATGAACGGGATGAAGGTCGGTTTGCTGGATATAGATTTCCACGGGCCGAGCGTGCCGACCATGCTGGGACTGAAGAAAATAACTCTGAACACAGGCGACGATGGCATTATTCCGGCGGAGGTCCATAACCTGAAAGTTGTTTCCATTTCCATGTTGCTGGAAAAGGACAATGACAACGCTATCATCTGGCGCGGCCCGATGAAAGCCGGTGTCCTGAAACAATTGCTGGAAAATGTCAACTGGGGCGAACTGGATTACCTGATCATGGATTTCCCGCCGGGAACCGGGGACGAGGCCTTAAGCGCCTGTCAACTGGTCAGCGACGCCGACGGCGGGATTATCGTTACTACTCCGCAGGAAGTTTCATTGTCCGACTGCCGTCGCTGTATTTCGTTTTGCCGGCAGCTCGGCCTGCCTGTATTGGGAGTGCTGGAAAACATGAGCGGTTTTGTCTGCCCGAAATGCGGCGAAATCGCTGATATTTTCGGTTGCGGCGGCGGGGAAGATATGGCGAAGTCCTATAATGTTCCGTTTTTAGGCAAAATACCGCTTGATCCTGAACTGCGGGCTTCGTGCGATTCAGGTCATCCGTTCATATATCATTCACAACATAAACCGGCGGCCCTGGCTTTCGCCGCGGCTGTTGATAAACTGACTGTGCAAATAGAAGGTAATTGAACCGGGATAAACACTGATGAATTCGCTGAAAATAACTGTTCTGGTTGAAAATACAGCTCGTGGGCGCGGGGTATTGGGGGAACACGGTTTTTCCCTGCTGGCGGAATATGACGGCCGCAAGTTTCTTTTTGATACGGGGCAGGGGTATGCGTTGAAACATAATGCCGCGAAGCTGAAACTTGGGCTCGAAGACATCGACGCGATAATATTGAGTCACGGTCATTACGATCACACGGGCGGCCTGGAAACGCTTGAAAACGCGGACAGGGTACCGATATTTACGCATCCTGAGGCATTGTTGCCGAAATATTCCCGCCATCCTGACGACAGTGTTCACGCAATCGGGATGAGTCCGGCCAATGCCGCCCGGCAAAATTATGAATTCAACCGGGATTGCCGGGAAATATATAATGGGTTTTTCCTGACCGGGGAAATTCCCCGGCTGACCGGTTTTGAGGATACCGGCGGCAGTTTCTTTTCCGATAAGGAATGCCTGAAAACAGACGAACTGATCGATGACCAGTCGGTTTTTGTCGAAACACCGAAAGGGTTGGTTGTGCTTTTGGGGTGCGCCCATTCGGGAGTGATCAATACCTTGCGGCAAATAGAAAAACTGACCGGCTCCAAGTCAATTTATGCCGTTATCGGCGGAATGCACCTGGGGGCGGCCTCGGATGAACGCCTCCGGGAAACGGTCAATGAATTGAAAAAGTTTTCCGTAAAGAAACTTTACCCCGCGCATTGTACGGGATTTTACGCGGCGGCGCGCCTGAACCGGGAATTTTCCGAAGAATTCGGGATATGCAATGCGGGAACAGTTATAAAAATAGATTGAATTTATAGGAATTTGTTGTTTGGACAGGATAAAAAAGTGGTTTTGAGTAGTGCCGAGAGCAGCCTTGCTCCGGCACAGAGAACCTAAAAGGCGGATATAAACTTTACCGGTCACGGTGCGAGGCCGCACTCGTGACTACTAAAAGTGCCGGCGGAGCCGGTTAAGTTCAATTAAAAAATATATCGCCGGTTCTGCGGAAGTTGCAGAACCATAAACAAAAACATCCTTAACCATGGAGGTAAACCATGCCGCGAGGAGACGGAACAGGACCGACGGGCGCAGGGCCGATGACCGGCAGGGCCGCCGGCTACTGTGCAGGGTTTTCAACGCCCGGGTTCGCCAATTTTGCCGGTTACGGCAGAGGTGGACGCGGAATGGGAATGGGACGGGCTGTCAGAGGCAGGGGCTTGGGTTTAAGAAACCGTTTTTACGCCCCCGCTCCCGTGCAGCCGCCGGAACTCAGCGTTGAACAGGAAAAAGAATATCTCGTTAACGAGGTGAAAGCTCTTGAGACGGAACTGGAAGCAATGAAAAAGCGTCTGGGCGAGCTTGACAAATAAACGTTTGCGAATATTCGCCAACAGGGCGCTTCATGCCGGAAGCGCCCTGTTTTTCTAATATACTTCCAGTTCCGTAATAAAGATAAATTTAGGGTCATAAATGACTTTTTCAAGGTGATGATCCGGAAAAGTCAGTCTTACGTATCTGGCTTTAACCGCTGGGAAACTTACGGTTTTACTTTCCGCTCTTTTCTGCTGAAAACCGGCGCTTCCGACTTTTTTGAAAGTTTTGCCGTTCGTACTTACTTCTATATTAACGGTTTTAGTCGAACCGAACGACGGTACTCCCAGTTTTACCTGTTCTATTTTTTCTATTTTTTCCAGATCGACGGTTACATGTTTCGGGAATTTATCGGTGTTTTTTGTCGCAAAGCAGCCGGCAGTGGTAACACCCCACGAACCGTTGGTCAGGCCGCTGTCCCAGCCCCACGGGTTTTTGTCGCTGCAAACGTAAGGTTTATTGAGAGCCAGATTGCTTTTTTCTTTTATGGTCCGAAACGGCAGTACCGGCAGGCCGGATCCGGAAACCAGGTTGGGAACGGCCAGGTTATGCCAGGCATATTCCGCGGAAAGCGGTTCTTTGACTTTTTTTGAACTCAGGACGATGGTTTTCCCCAGGATTTCGGCTTTTGCCGGGTGATATATTCCATCTTTACCGGCAATTGTGAATTCGGCGGGGGCTTTGCCGTCATTGGTTTTCAGATTGGTATTAAGGTATTCGAAACTGATAATAAGTTTGTCGCCGTCCGTTTTCAGGTCTTTGAAAACCGGACTTCTGAATTCGTTTATTTTCTTGCCGTAATTGTTGGTCAGGGCCAAAAGCGCCAGTCGTTTGCCGACTGGATATTTGCGGCGCGGATGAATATTCCGGACATTGCCGACGTCGCCGGGAAATACCAGGGCGGAGTTTTTTATTTGTTGAGCGGCCCGGTATTGCGCTTTCCATAAATCCGTCAACTTACTGGAACCATAATTATTATACGGCGCTATCTGGACGAAATAAAAAGGGAAATCGCCTTGCCTCCAGACTTTGCGCCAGCCGTTTATCAGCGCTTTCATTTTATAAAAATAACTTATGCCGTTGGCCATATTTGCCTCACCCTGATACCATATAACTCCCCGGATGGCAAAAGGAACCAGCGGGGCGATCATGCCGTTGTACAAACCCGTTGGTGCACGATGCGAACTGAGCTTGTGAACAGGAAACGGCTGCGCCGGACGGTCTATTTCCTTTTTGTCGGCAAGCTTTTTTTCCGCCTCCACTGCCCACTTTTTTATCTCCGGCAAGTCTTCCCGCAGTTTACCCAGAAAATCCTTGTTTTCCCTGGCTATTATATTGACGTAATTGCCCAATTGGCTGACCATCGCGAAGCCTGACGCTGAAGTCCATGGTTCGATGCGGGTTCCGCCCCAGGCGCTTTCTATCAGGCCTATCGGGACTTTCAGCTCCCTGCACAACTCAAGTCCAAAATAATAACCCACCGCTGAAAATCCCGCAACATTCTGTCTGGAGCATATCTGCCATTTCGCGTTAATGCCGCGTTGCGGGTAACCGGAAGTGGTACGGGGTATTTTGAACAGCCGGATTAGCGGATTGTCAGCCTTGGTAAGCATTTTTGAACCCTGTTTTGAGTGTAAAACCGGCCATTCCATATTTGATTGTCCGCTGCACAGCCAGACTTCGCCTACTAAAACATCCTTTATGACCGTTTTGCCGCCGGAATGGGTTATTGTCATGTCCGCCGGTTTGGCATCGGCTTCCATGGCTTTGAATTTCACCAGCCATTTTCCGTCTTTGTAAGCGGTCGCGGTAAGTTTCTGCCCTTTGAATTCGACGTTGACTTTTTCGCCGGGTTTTGTCCAACCCCAGACCTGGACAGGTTTTTGCCGCTGAAGAACCATATGGTCCGAGAATACGTCCGCAACTTTGAATTCATCGGCGAAGAGCGTGAAAGTTGAAATTGATAATGCGACGATTGACAACAAGTTTTTAATTAACATGATAAGTTCCAAGGGGTATAAGGGTTAAAGCTGTTTTTGCCGGCATTTTATTTTTTATTCGATGTTCGATGTTCATCTTTCTTTATTTCCCCAATAGAATTTCTTTAATGGGTTTGTTCAAGACGTTTTTCTGATTGGCGATCTGGCCAAGTTGTTTTTCCTGCGTTTTATTTTTGACAAATCTGAAAGCCCCCGTATTAAACCACTGCCTGATGCGGGGGGGACAAAACATTCCGATCATAAGAATGGCAAAAACGCTCAGATCGGTTAAGAAAATAGTGCCACGGCCGGAGTCGGGCATGGATGTCACTGCAAGTATCAGGATTGCGATGATAAGCAACGGAGCGACAAATATCTGGTCATGCCTGGGAATGATGAAATAACCGTTGAATATACGTCCCCAGAAGGAAATCGGCGAAGCCGTACCGGTCTTAAGAAGTACCATGCGAAGAACAATCGTAAAAATGGCAAAGAGCATAATAACGGCAACTAAAAGACCGGAACCGGCTTTGAAAGAACAGAAAAGGGAGAGACTTGCATGCAGCCACCAGACAAGTAAAACGCTGAACACAATTGTGTTCACAGCTTTATTTTTAATTCTGAATGGATTTTGTTTTTCCGAGGCTAAAACGCAATAAGGCCAGCCGCTCATTGGAAGTTTCATGCTTTGGAACGTCAGTACTTCATCCTGTTTGACCAGCCAGGATATCGTATTCCATGGGTAATCTTTCAAGACGTCGCGTAAGTATAAATAACACAGCACATAGCACGCTGTTAACGCCAGCAGCGCGTTTTGAATCGAGGGTTCCGGATAAAATGCCAGCGGAGCTATGATCAGAATAAGAATCCTTTTTCTCCAGTATTTGGTTGGGTCGATACCGAGTACAGTTGAGAATACTGCTGTAAATATATAGATATAAAGAAAAATCATAAGCGGGACAGCCGGGGATAACTTTTTGTCCAATTGGGTGAACAGACATAAAGCGCCCACGATGACAACGTCGGTAAGGTTGAGTTGAATTGGTCCTTTAGGCATTTGCATGCCATACCGCCACGGGGTCAGGGCCAGCCATTTGCCGTAAGCGCCGGCGGGATAAGGAAAAAATCCAAAAACTCGCCGAAAAGCGAAAAACGCGGCTCCGCCGCAAATCAAGACCATACGAATACCATGATAAGATTTGCCGGGATGATTCATTCCCATGTCCCAGAAATAAGAAACCCAGAAAATCAAGAGGAACAGTATGGATATCCATAGCGGTGGAAAATTTTTCAGGAAATAAGGACGCTTTCTCACAATGACCTCTCTTCCAAATATTTGCCTATATTACTGATCCGGTCGGGGTGGGCGAGTTTTTCCAAGGCTTCGGCCAGCGAAATACTGCCTCCGGCCTGCTGTTTTATAGCGGCGGGAGTATCATAGGCGATAATTTCGCCGTCGGCGAGAATCACGACTTTATCCGCCAGCGGTTCCACCAATTCGGGGACTGGCACCGCCATGACAATGGTTACGTCTTCGCGTTTCGCCAGCATTTTCAGGATTTTGCTCATTGCCAGTAGCGCCGCGGAGTCAAGGCCGCCGGAAAAAGGTTCATCAAGGACAAGTATAGGCGCTTCCGTAAGCAGGGCGGAACAGAGCCCGAGTTTTTTCTGCTGCCCGGTGGAATATGAGGCAATTGGACTGTCGGCTTTTTCTTTGAGGTCAAATACTTCTAGCAGGGTTTCGGCGTGTTTCATGGCGTCAAGGCTGTCAACACCATATAGTCTGGCCACGGAGAGGATAAATTCCTGTCCGGTAAGCAGCGGCGGTAGAAACGGAGTATCCGGCAGATAGACCATTTGTTTGCGGATGGCTTGTTCGGCTTCAATCGAACTCCGGCGGATTTTGCCGTCAACTTCGATTTCGCCCCTGATCGGGTACATGGCTCCGCCGATCAGTCCGAGCAGAGTGCTTTTGCCCATACCGTTGGGACCCATTATTACGACGAGTTTGCCGTGTTCGATTTCCAGAGATACATTTTTCAGGATCGGGCGTATTCCATAATGATGCCAGACGTTTCTTATACTGATTATACCGCGCATAAATAATCTCCTATTGAACTTAACCGGCTAAGCCGGAAATTTTAGTAGTCACGAGTGCGGCCTCGCACCGTGACCAGCAAAGTCTATATCCGCCTTTAATGTTCTCTGTGCCGGAGCAAGGCTGCTCTCGGCACTACTTAAAACCACTTTTTTATACTGTCAAAATAACAAATTACTTAAGACCAAGTTTACGCCTGATGCGGCTAATAACTCCGGTCAGGCAGAAGTCTGTGTCGCGGAGCAGGCTGCTCCGGCGACTACTTTAATTTTAAAAAATTTTCAGCTTCTTTTAACGTTGCAATAATTTGTACTTTGTCCTTCAAGTCGTCAGGAATGTTGGAGTCGGCATCAAAAAGCAGTAAAGAACCGACTCCGGCCCGCATTCCCGCTTCCATATCGCGGATATTATCGCCGATAAAAATACTTTTCGCCAAATCCAGAGCGAAATCCTTTTGCGCACGTAACAGCATTCCGGGATTCGGTTTCCTTCCCGGACAATCGCGGCGATAGGCTTCCATGGCGGCGTCAGGTAAATGCGGACAGGCGTAAAGCGCGGAAATCTCTATATTCCGTTCGGCGAATTTTTGCATCATCCATTTGGTCAGCTTTGCCAAGTCATTTTCTTTGTAATACCCCCTGGCGATCCCGGACTGGTTGGTGATTATGATTATCCGGAAATTACGTTCCGCCGCGGTTTTGCATAAAGCGAAAATTCCGTCAACGAATTCGACGTCCTCAACCCGGTAAAGGTAATTCTTTTCGGTATTGATCACGCCGTCCCGGTCGAGGAACAGGGCGCGCTTGCTGTCCTGAAATGAATTTTCCGGACATGAATCAGGGGTATATACCAGCATGTTTCCCTTCTGTAAAGATATTTTTTGCTGTTTGCATGTTCAATCTAGCACTATTTCGTGATTTTCCAAATATGGGTTTGACAAAAGTGTTTACAGCGTCCATAGTATAGTGTGGGGCTTCCGTTGAGTAAAGTCGGTTGCTTTGAAATCAGTCAGCAGTACGAGGTATGGTATATGGATCATGGCAAGCTGCCTGAAGAAATTCAGGGGAATTGGATTTGGGAAAAATCACTCATTAATATGCCGAATTCGTCTTTGCTTGCCCGCAAGGAATTTCTGTTGAACTGCAGCCACAGCATCGCTGATTTCTGGATAAGCGCCAACTGCTTGTATCAATTGTTCGTAAACGAACGCCTTGTCGGTTTCGGGCCGCGCGCCAATCATTCGAAATATTCCAATTACGTTGATGAATACGATTTGTCCTATTATCTTCAACAAGGCGCCAATGTTATTGCGGTAGTTGTTTCGCATACTTTGCCGACAAAATCGGCCCGTAACCTTAAAACACCCGGTTTCTGGTGTCAGCTTAATCTTGATCACAAACCTTTTTTATATACTGACAAGGATTGGGACGTATTTCCGGCGAATCATTTCATGAAGCCCTGCGCCCTGATGAGCGACAAGCACGGAATGACCGAATCCATTGACTGCGGAGCTTATCCCGCCGCCTGGATGAAAAGTCCGGTCGAGCTCGATTCAAGATGGGAAAAGCCTGATTATATAATTCCCGTAAAACGGCTCCGGGATAACCTTGAAATATGTCCCCTGACTCCGAACCCGATCGATGAAATTTATTTTTTCGAAAATATTTCCAAAGGTTCTTACGGCGTTAACTGCGCTATAACGCACGTAAATTTCAACGACCTCTTTTCCGATCCGGGAATTTACGCCGCGGTAACTTTTTTGTTCGCGGAGGCGGAGCATGAACTGGATTTGGAAGTGCTTGGGGACGCTCCTTATAAACTTTTCTGCAATAAACAGTTGATTAAATCCAAAGACAGCCGGCACGATAAACTTTTCAGCGGGGAAAAAAATACGATAACTTTAAATCTGAAAGCCGGTTGGAACCGGCTTCTGGTTTTGCAGGATGTCGAAACGCCGGGAAGCGGTGTGACTTTTGCTTTGCCGGAGGTGCCGGCGGATGCCATGAGGTTGTTTCAGGATACTATCGAGGATGCCGCCGACTGCTGGAATATTGCCGGGCCTTTGCGTATGCCCCTGAGCGAAGCTACAGCTTCGATTTCTTTTGAACGCCTGAATTCACAGTCTTATGAACCGACTCTGAAAAATGTTCTGGATATTTCGATTTACCTCAGGCATTGTGATTTTAAACCGGCCGGAGCGGGGAAAACGACGGCCGGGATTGGTGAAGGAGAGTATATCCTGTTTAAGACGCAGGAGCTCAAGTACGGTTTCCTGTCGCTGGAAATAAATGCTTCGCAGGATGATATCGTCGATATAAGCATCGGCCAGTACCTTGATCAAAACGATTTCCCTTTAAATGCTGACGGCATAAAAAATACCCATACGATACTCTGTCACCCCGGAATGAATAAGTTTATAAAATTCAAGCCGGAGGAAATTTGCTACGTAATGGTTTCCGTGCGCAGGGCGGCCGGTAAAGTCGAAGTGAACGACCTTATATTATCCGAGTTTTCCCGGATTCACCATAACCATACTTCCTTTGAGTGTTCCGACGAGGAACTAAATGAAATATGGCGGGTCGGCCGCAACGCTGTCCAGAGAGCGGCGTCATTTATCTGTCAGAACGAACCGAGTATCCTCAACACCTGTTGTCTCGGTGATTTTTATTTTCAGAGCTGTAATTTGATAGCTGTTTTCGGGGACTTTCACTTGTCTGAAGTATGGCTGCGTAATTTCGGTGAGGCGCAGTATGAAAACGGAAATATCCCGGCGATTTCATTCGGTGAAAAAGTATTTTCCCAGATATCGCATCTTTTCCTGTTTCCTACCTGGCTGCTGTTTCATTACCGGACAAGCGCCGACGACGCTTTTCTCCGTAAAATGGTTCAGCATCTGGATTTGATCTTTGAATTGTTCAAATCTCTGACCGATGAAAACACCGGGCTGTTCAAGGATGTCAATAAGCATTTTAAATCATCCTGCCGGCTGGATTCGTTTTCCGGCGGTGAAGGCGGCATAAGCACCGCCATAAATTCACTTTATTGCCGTTTCCTGCTTTCCGCCGGGGAAATATACCGGGCGCTGGAACGCCCGAAGGATCTGTTCAAATGTTTCAAACAAGCCTCGGTCATAAACCAGGAATTGAATGCCAGCAACTGGAACGTCGATAAACATCTTTTCTCTTCAAATGAGCTTGACAAGGAAAACTGTCATGATCTGTTCGCGAATTTCATAGCGGTTTATTCGGGGGTGGCGCCGAATTCTGAATTTGAAAATCTTTTCGAGGAATTTTTCAATCTGGACCTGCCCTTTGCGAAGAGTCCGGAACAAAGCGATCTGCCGTATTTTAACTTTTTATTTGCGGAAACCATGTTTGCATTGGGGCAGACGCAGTGGATGTTGGAATACCTGAAAGATTACTGGATGCGCCGCCTTGATAAAAAAAGTTCGGCCTGGCTTGTCCGGCCGGACGCGAAAGAAGTTGCGACTACGGATTTTTTCCGCGGCAATACGATTTCGCCCAATATATTTCTTTTGCGGGAGGTCGCCGGGGTAAGGGTTGCGGAGCCCGGATATACGACTATTTATTTTAAT
>JBAYCO010000010.1:0-21537 GCA_041668685.1 Victivallaceae bacterium
GCTTTACGTGATAGTAGCACAACCGTCCCGGTTGTGTCGGTGACCAGTTAACGTCTGTCCGTTCATGACTCAAGCGAGACGCTTGAGCTACTATTTAAACCTGCGAAAAGAGTGAGCCATTACGATTTACTTTTCCGTAAAACTCGAACGCTCGCACCTTTGAAAAAATATCGCTTCGCTTATTTTTTAAAAGCCTCGCTTTTCGAGAGTGGTACTATTCAGGCGCGGCGCGGCGAGGCGTTACATCCGCCTTTTTTATTTATTTTTTCTTCATTCGATGTTCGATGTTCGATGTTCATATTTAAAACACTTTTCCCGGATTCATGATGTTGTTTGGGTCAAAACCTTTCTTGATCATGCGTAGTAAATCCAAGTGCTCCTCCGAAAGGAATCTGTTTACGTAATTCCGGCGTTTACAGCCGATGCCGTGTTCGCCCGACAACATGCCGCCGAGGGCGACGGTTTTGCGGTAAACGTCCTCAAGAATATTCGGCAGAGCTGCTTCCCATTTTTCGTCGCTCCATTCCGGCGGACAGATTATCCGGGCATGGATGTTGCCGTCCCCGGCATGTCCGAAACAGGGCAGCAGGATGCCGTATTTTTTAATGATTTCCTTAAAATCCGCAAGCAGGTCGGGGATCTGCGCCGGAGGCACGACCAAATCCTCGCCGCTCTGGCGGGTGGATATCAGATTGAACGCTTCGGCGATGTTGCGGCGGATCTTCCAGATGCGTTCGCTGGTGGTGGGATTGTCGGCGACGTAAATTTCCTGGACATTATTTTTTTCAATGAATTTGCCGACCGCTTCGTAATCCTTTTCGACCTGTGCCATATCCGAACCGTCAAAAGTCAAAAGCAGCATCGCCCCGCAATTTTCATAAGGAATGGTTTCGTTCAGGTAATTGCAGGCGGTTATGACCGAAGCCTGGTCCATGAATTCTATCGAAGTGGGAACAACCCCGGTTTCCGTGATGATATGCGGCACCAGTCCAATCGCCTCTTCAATGGTTTCGAACAAACAAAGCAGATCCGCCTGCGCTTTCGGCAGCGGCATGAGTTTGAGGATGATTTTTGTGAAAAATCCTAAAGTTCCTTCGGAGCCGATCATCAATTGAATGAGATCGTAGCCGGTAACGTTTTTTATCAGTTTGCCGCCGAGTTTTACGACTTCCCCGGTTGGAGTTACGACTTCCAGTCCGAGGACGTAACGCGAAGTGACACCGTATTTGACGGCTTTGCCGCCGCCGGCATTTTCGGCGACATTGCCGCCGATATAACAGGTTTCCAGGCTCATTGGATAACCCGCGTAGAATAAACCGTATTCTTTCAAGCATTCGTTGATTTCGTTGGAAACGACGCCGGGCTCGACGGTTATCATCATGTTTTTGGTATCGATCTCAAGGATTTTATTCATGCGGTCAGCCAGTATTACGATACCGCCGTGCATCGGTACCGCGCCGCCGGAAAGGCCCGAACCCGCCCCGCGCGGCGTAACCGGGATTTTTTCACGGTTTGCCAGCTTTATTATCTCGACGATTTCTTCTGTAGTTTCGGGACGGACTACCGCCTCCGGCATATGGCGGTATTTGAAACCGGGAATTTCGTCATGGGAAAAGGCTTCGAGATTTTCCGGGTCGTTGTAAATAAGGTATTTTTCGCCGACTATTTTTGCCAGTTGCTGCGCGATTTCGGGAGTCAACGGTCTGTATTTGGTTTCATTCAGCATATTTTTTCTCCCTTTTTGAGTTTTTCAATGAGAACCGGGAGAATGTCGAAAAGGTCTCCGACAATACCGAAATCGGCGACATGGAAAATTTGCGCTTCCGGGTCTTTGTTGACCGCGATGATCCGTTCGGAAGTCTGCATTCCCGCCAGATGCTGGATAGCTCCCGAAACCCCAAGCCCGATATAGAGTTTAGGGGTAACGGTTTTTCCGCTCAAGCCGATCTGGTGCGGATAGCTCAGCCAGCCGCGGTCAACGACTTCGCGGCTTGCGCCCAGCGCCGCGCCCAGCAGGTCAGCCAGTTCGCGCGCTAATTTAATATTTTCCGCTTTTTTAATGCCGCGCCCGACTACTACGATGCGTTCGGCGTCCTGCAAGTTCACTTCCTCAGTATCGGGTTCGAATCCCTCATAAAACACTCTGGTTTTATTGACTTCAGCAGGAGCCGGCAGACGAATAATTTCACCGTTTCGTCCTTTCTGCCGGGGAGATTGCGGGGTTGATTTCGGACGGACGGTGGACATTTGCGGGCGGTGTTCCGGACATTTAATAGTAGCCATGATATTGCCGCCGATTGCCGGGCGGGTCTGCAGAAGCAGTCCTGTCCCGTCCTCGATGTCAAGTTCGGTGCAGTCCGCGGTCAGCCCGGCGTTGGCGGTCATGGCGACGTAAGGCATCAGGGTTCTCCCGGTTGTGCTTGCCGCCGCCAGGATTATTTCCGGGTGGTATTTTTTGATCAGCTCAAGCATACAGGCCGCATAGGATTCTACCAGGAAATGCGCCAGTTCCGGGGCTTCTACGGCGACGACGCGTTCCGCGCCGCGCGCAATAAGTTCGTTCAGGCCGTCTTCGGAAATATTATGCCCGAAAACCATTGCGCAAAGCTTTCTGCCGCTTTTTTCCGCCAGTTTCCGGCCACGGGTCAAAAGTTCGTACGAAACGGATTTAATTTGCCCGCCATCCTGTTCGGCTAATATCCAGATATTTTTCATACGGCTCTGTCCTCCAGAAAAGCCAGCAGCGAATCAACGGCCTTGACCGTCTGCTCTTCCGTTTCCGCCGTCAGCATTTCACAGGAGCGGACGATTTCCGGCTGAAAAATTTTGACCACCCTGGTCGGCGAGCCTTTCAGTCCGATCCGGCTTTTATCCAATTGCAGCGTTTCCAGCGAGAAACTCGGAATTTCAAGACTTTTTGCTTTCAATTTACCACGAAAGGTCGGCAGGCGGGGTTCGCCGATTTCCTTGACGACGGCCAGGACGCCGGGGAGGCGCATGGAAAGTTTTTCAGTCCCGCCTTCGACTAAACGGGACACTTTCAGGATTCCGTCCCGCAGTTCATGGATGTGATTGACGTAAGTTATTACCGGCAAATCCAAAGCGGCGGCGGTTTCCGGGCCGACCTGTCCGGTGTCGCCGTCGGTGGCGCGTTCGCCGCAGAGAACCAGATCGAAAGCGCCAAGGTTTTTTAAGGCTGCGGCGAGAATATAAGAAGTCGCCCAGGTGTCCGACCCGGCAAAAGCCCGGTCGCTGACCAGAACCGCTTCATCGCTCCCCATGGCGACGGCTTCTTTCAGGGCGCTGACCGCCTGCGGCGGCCCCATCGATATTGCGACTACCTGCGCAGCGCAGCGTTCTTTCAGTTCCAGGGCGGCTTCGATGGCGTAAAGGTCGAGCGGATTTATTATCGACTGTACTCCCTGCCGGATAACAGTCCGGGTTTCGGGGTCCATTTTTACGGACTTGGTTTCCGGCACCTGTTTAATGCATACGGCTATTCGCATTCGGCTTCCCTTGATCTTTTTTGTGATTGCCAAATATCGTAATATACCGCGTTTTTCATTTTTTCCACGGAGGACGCCGGATAAAATCAGTTTATTCAAGCTTTTGCGGTGATAATTCTGATTTTTTGCCGGGAAAGCATTTCGCGGTCGACTGCTTTTAAACCGCTGTCGGTAATCAAAGTATCTATTTCATCTAGTTCCGCGAATTTCGCCAGGGATTTGTTCCTGAATTTATCGCTTTCGGTCAGAATGAATACCCGGTCAGAGATTTTTACCGAAAGTTTTTCGTAGCTGGCCAGATTCAGGTCAGACGTATAAAATCCTTCCTGGCTGTCAGCGCCGTTACAGCCGGTGATCAGCAAATCGACGTGATAATCGGCAAGGTATTTTTCCGCCGCCGGCCCGACCAGATCCATGGAATTGGTCCGCAGTTCGCCGCCGGTTAAAATGACTTTGCTCCGGGTCTGGAAAAGCGCCGAGGCAATCGGTATCGAGTTTGTAAGTAATGTTATCGGCAGGTTCTTTTGCGCCAGCAGTCTGGCAAAAGCCAAGGTAGTTGCCCCGGTACTGAGCATCAGGGTTTTGATTTCCGGCATTTGTTCGAGCTGCTTAAGCATGGCGGCGGCAATGGCGTTTTTTGCCGGGGAACTGATCATGCTTTCACAGATCTTCGCTTTTGGTATCGCGCCGCCTTTTACCGAAACCGCCAGCCCGTTTTTTTCCAGCAGTACGATGTCGCGGCGGATCGTCATTTCAGAAGTGCCGAAAAACCGCGCTTCAGCCGCGATTTCGATATGCCCGAACGCATCGATCCGGTTCTTCAATTCCTGTTGTCGCTGATTCATTGTATTTGCCTCGTTATGTTAAAATTTAACATATTTTAGTAATTTGTCAACACTTTTTTGTTAAAATATTATTGTTTATTTTTGCCGCGGATATTATAATGTAGGTAAAACCAATAAAAAAAACAGGAGGTCTTTTCATGGCTTATGATCCGTCAAAATATCAAGTTGATTTTAACGAATACCCCAAAATAATAACCGCATCCGTACCCGGTCCGGTAAGTCAGGCGCTGCATAAGCGCGCCGCGAAGCATTACCGCGGCCTGTCCGGCCAGGTCCGGCTTTTCCCGGTGGCTTTTGAAAGCGGTCAGGGCTGCACCTTGAAAGACGCTGACGGCAATCAATACATCGATTTTTCCAGCGGAATATACGTTACGACTCTCGGCCACTGTCATCCGAAAATTTCCGAAGCCGTCGCCAAGTATGCCAAAACCTTGATGAACGCGCATGATTTTACTTCTGAAATCAAGGTGAAGCTGTTGGAAAAAATGGGCGAGTGTCTGCCGGGCGACCTGAATAACTTTCAGCTTTACGACAGCGGTACGACCGCCGTTGAAGCCGGGCTGCGCACCTGCCGCGCCGCCACCGGCAAACATGAGTTTATCAGTTGTTTCATGGATTTCCACGGCAAAAGCGGACATTCCATCAGTCTGGCGCGGATGACTAAATTCAGCGGCCCGACCCGCGCGCCCGGATTTTACATGGTTCCGCGTCCCGACTCTTACCGCCCGTGGTGGACCCGTAGCGACGGTTCGCTGGATACCGAAAAATATCTGGAGTTTTACGATACTTTCATCCGGGAAAGCACCACAGGACAGGTGGCGGCGTTCGTCCTGGAACCGATCCAGGGCTGGGGCGGGAGCATTATGCCGCCGGACGATTTCTTCCCGAAACTCAAAAAATTCCTTGACGAACGCGATATTCTGCTTTTTGCCGACGAAGTTCTGACCAGCATGGGGCGTACCGGAAAATACCTTTGCATGGAACACTGGGACGTTGTTCCGGATGTAGTTACGCTCGGTAAGGGGTTCGGCAACGGTTTCCCGGTAACTGCCATGGCGGTCCGCGATCCTTACGCCGACGCGGTAGACAAGATCAGCGCCTCAACCAGCTACGGCGGCAACCCGATGGCCTGCGCCGCCGCGTTGGCGTGTTTTGAAGTCATTGAAGAAGAAAACCTGCTCGAACACGCTCTTAAACTGGAAAAGATTTTCACTGATATCATGAAAAACTGGAAGGAAAAATATTCCATAGTCGGCGACGTCCGGGCCAAAGGCTGTCTGCTTGGCGTGGAACTGGTCAAAGACAAAGCGACTAAAAAACCGTTCGACGAAGCCGGGAAACTGGTTTATCAAAAAGCGTTTGCCAAAGGACTTGCATGGATTCCGGCCGGGCATATATTAAGGATGAGCCCCCCGATAATTATGCCTGAAGACGCGGCCCGGAAGGGTATGGAGATGATTGAGGAAGCAATTGCGGAAACCGAAAAGGAACTGCTCGGATGAAAACGGTAAAATTCGGTGTGATCGGATGCGGATTGATGGGCAGGGAATTCGCCAGCGCGGCAGCGCGCTGGTGTCACTTGACCGATATGCCCGCCAAGCCTGAAATAATTGCAATATGCGATAAAAACGAAGCAATGCTGAAATGGTTCAGGGATTCGCTTCCAACTGTTACTCAAATCACGGATGATTACCGGGAACTGCTGGCGAACCCTGACGTGGACGCAATTTACTGCGCGGTGCCGCATAACCTGCATCGGCAGCTTTATACGGATATCATCAAAGCCGAAAAACATCTGCTCGGCGAAAAACCGTTCGGGATCGACAAGACGGCCAATGACGAAATAATGAAATGCATTAAAGAACATCCTGAAGTCTTTGTCCGCTGTAGTTCGGAATTTCCCTTTCACCCGCCTATGCAGCGGCTGGGAAAAATGATCGAAGATAAGTTTTTCGGACAAATAATCGAAGTCAATGCCGGTTTTCTGCATTCCTCCGACCTGAATCAGGACAAGGCGATCAATTGGAAGCGGATGATTGAATTCAACGGCGAATACGGTTGCCTCGGCGACCTGGGCATGCATCCCTGCCATGTGCCGTTCCGGGCCGGTTGGTACCCGAAAAACGTCCGGGCGATTCTCTCGAATATAGTAAAAGAACGTCCTGATGGTAAAGGCGGCATGGCGCTGTGTGAAACCTGGGACAACGGAACCATGCTTTGTGAAACGACGGACCCGGACACGGGGGAAGTATTTCCAATGACGATCAAAACCCAGCGGATTGCCCCCGGTGAAACCGATACCTGGTACTTTGAAGTAAAGGGAATGAAAGGCTGTGGACGCTGGAACAGCAAAAAACCGCGAACGCTCGAAATCCTCGAATACGACGGCGGCGACCAGGCCTGGCAGCAAATCGACATGGGCGCGCAAGTGGCATTCCCCGGAATTACCGGCGGCATCTTCGAGATCGGATTTTCCGACACCATCCAGCAAATGTGGGCGGCTTTCATTTATGAATTACTTGAAGGCAGGCCGAAAAGTAAATTTGCCGGCTGTGTAACGCCGGAAGAAACCGCAATGAGCCATAAACTTTTTACCGCCGCGCTGAAATCCCAGAAAAACGGTTCGGTGGAAGAACTTTAACTTAGCGGAGCTTGTATGACTCTGAAAGCAGGAAACGCAATAGTTGACATAACGCCGGAAACCCCGATGTTTCTGGTTGGTTATCCGCATGTGGAACGGATTTCGGAAGGGGTTCATGACCCTTTGACGGCAAGCGCCCTTTACCTCGAAAATAAAGGCGGTTCACTGCTTATGATTGCCGTCGACCTGCTCTTTCTCGATGCGAAAACCTGCGGTGAAATCCGCAGGAAAATTGCCGGGGAAACCGGACTGAAGGCCGAAAATATCATGATCAGCTGTTCCCATACGCATTCGGGGCCGGTAACGATTGATATGCTCGCGTTCAGGAATGATCCGGTTGTTCCCGGAGTCGATCCCGCTTATCTGCAAAAGTTGCAAGAGCACATAGTCGCCGCCGGACTGAAAGCGGCAAAGAACGCGAAACCGGCTGAGATAGCGGTTAGTTCCGCGAATATAACGGGAGTCGGGCGCAACCGGCATGACCCGGAGGGGCCGCGCGACCCGGAGGCGGGCGTTATCGTTGTAAGGGATGCCGCGACGAAAACCGTAGAAGCAATATCCCTGATCTACTGCATGCATCCGACGGTGCTGCACGAAGACTCGAAACTTGTCTCCTCGGACTTTCCGAATTATACGCGCGAATATATGAAATCGCGTTTCGGCGGGAACATTACGATACTTTACCACACCGGACCGGAAGGAAATTTAAGCCCCCGCTATGATGTAAAAGGCCAGACTTTCGCGGAAGCCGAACGCCTGGGAAATCTTCTTGGCGGCTGTGTCGCGGAAAAAATAGACCTTCTAACCGATAAAGATTTCGCAAGCGATCCGGCTATCAGCGCCGGAACCCGAACGGTTTTCCCCGTCAGGCGGAAATTGCCCGATATCCAAACAGCGCAAAAGAATCTTGCGTTCCGCGAATCCGAATTTGCCCGGTTGAAGTCTGAAAATGCCGGACACGGCCCGGTCAGGACCGCCGAATGCGCGGTGTTCGGGGCCGAGGAAACGCTTTTCTTAGCCCAATGCGCCGAAGACGGAACTCTGGATGCGGTACTGGCGCAATATGCGGAAATTGAAATTCAGGTATTGCGCGTCGGCAATGCGTATGTTGCCGCTTTTCCCGGCGAGATGTTCGTCGAGTATTCATTGCAGTTGAAAAAGGAATCTCCTGAAAAGGCTTTTGCGATCTGCCTGGCCAACGGGGAGATGCAGGGCTATATAGTTACCGATAACGCGTCCGGTTACGAAGCCGATAACAGTTTGTTTATGCCGGAAACCGGAAACATTATGATAAAAACGGCAGTAGAATTGATTTCCGAAATATGAGCGATCTTAAACTGACAATCGATCTGGGTTCGACAGAGTTCAAAGCCGCAATATATGCGGACGGCCTGCGGCTTCTCGCTGCGGCCGGGTACGAACTCTCATATTCCCGGAATGACGTAAAAACGGAACTTCCGGTAAATACCGTTCAGGAAGCGTTCAGGAAGGTGATTGAACGCGTCGTAAATGCCGCGGGTGTTGGCGTAAAAGAGATAGATTCTATAGGTATAACCAGTCAGGCGCAGACTTTCGCCCTTGCCGATGAAAGCGGCGTGTTCCTTACGCCGTTTATTTCGTGGCTTGACATGCGGGCGGTTGAAACATATAAAACCATACCCGCGGACGATTTTGCGGAACATTCCAGCCTTGCGGCGATTCTCCCCAATATGCAGATCGCCATATTGAAGCATATTCTGGATGAAAATCCCGGCTTCGCAAGAAAAAAAATCAGGGTTGTTCCGCTACCCGCATACCTGATAATGCTGTTGACCGGAAAATCCGTCAGTGACAATAACCTTGCCGCGATGAGCGGTTTGTTCTCGCTCAAGGACAACGCTTACCGACAATCATTTCTGGATTTGCTTGGGATCAGCGGAAAAAACCTGCCGGAGATCGTTGAAGTCGGCAGTATCGCCGGAAAAGTGAAAAATGACAACCCGTTCGGAATGCCTGCCGGGAAAGCGGTTTTTTCGTGCGGCAATGACCAGACGGCCGGCGCGTACGGCGCCGGGCTGCAGTCCGGAGATGTCCTGATAACTTTGGGAACCGCCCAAGCCGCATACTGCTGCTGCCGGAATATGCCGGAACCGGGAAGCGTACAGTTTCGCGGGCATTATCCCGGCGGCCTGTATTACGCGATGTTTGCCGGGACCGGCGGCGGGCTGATTTCTAAAGCGATAGCGAAAATTCCCGCATTCAAGGACTTTGAAACTTTTGCCGGACTGGCCGCGGATGCCGATGCTGGTACTGACGCCGGATTTTATGTCGTAAACGATGAACCCTGCTGGTCGAATGACGGCGCCGGTTTACCCGAAAAGGCTATGGCTGTACTCAATTTCCTTGCCGGGGAAGCTCGGATGGTTCTGGAAAAACTGAAACCGTACGGCAATATATATGTCAGCGGCGGCGGCGTAAAAAATAAAATATGGCTTAAGCTGATAGAGTCCGGAATAAATAAAAAACTTATCATAAAAGATACGTCGCCATGTTACGGCGTCGCAAAAATGATTCAGAAAAAACTATCAAATCTTTCATAAAAAAGCCGGATGTAACGGCTCGGTGATCCAACGGCCGAAAGCGTTGGTCGAGCCTCTTGACGGCTCGAAATTTTGCGCAACTTGTTGCGCTTGGATAGTACCGCTCTCGAAGAGCGAGGCTTTTTAAAAATGAGCATGCAAATTTTTAAAAAGATGCGAGCGTTCGAGCCGAATGCAGAAAGAGCGCGGTACTTTAGCGTGAGGCCTTGTCAAGGTGTAAAACAGGGGAAATGCCGAAAATCCCCAATAAAATATTGTAAATAAGAGAGATAAACAAAAAACAGTCATTTTTTTTGACAGAACCATTCAGAAATAGAGGACATCAATATGAAAACATTTGAAACTGCGGATTTTAAGTATGAACCTTCGGTACACGTTCCGTTCCGGGATAAAAAAGTCCTTGAAAAAATGCGGGAGATCAACCGGAACGATTTTTTAAATCACCCGAACCCAAACTTGAATATCCGGGTTATGGATGAGGCTGAAATCGGATTTTTCTTCATGATGGATATATTTTTCAGGATCAAGGACGCAATGGAAAAAGGCGAAAAACTGGTCATGATCCTGCCGCAGCCCTGGCCTTTATATAAAAATGTCGCTTACATGATCAATAAATCCGGGATCGATTGCAGAAATCTTTATACTTTCAATATGGATGAATACGCTGACCAGGACGGCAATATAGCTCCCGAATCCTGGCCTTACGGTTTTACTCATTCCCTGAAAAAATACTTTTATAGCGAACTCGATCCGCGGCTCAGGCCGCCGGAAACCCAGATGATCGGCCTTACTAATGAAAACTTCAGGGATTACGGCAAAATGATAAGCGACCTGGGCGGTGCGGATATATGTTATTCCGGGCCGGGCTGGACCGGACATATGGCTTTTGTGGACCCCGATGCGCCGGAAGTCCCGAAAGACCTTGAGGAATTTAAAAAAATGGGGCCGAGTATCGTTAGTTTAAGCCCGTTTACCCTGGCGCAGAATTCTCTGCACGGCAGTTTCGGGGCAAGCGGCGATCTCGCCGCGGTGCCGCCCAAAGCCGCGACTATCGGCCCGGCGCAGTTCCTCGAAGCCAAAAACAACCTTGGACTTTACAGTATCTGCGTTGCCGGGACTTCGACTTCGTGGCAGCGGTTGATTGCTCGTCTCGCGCTTTTTGGCCCGGTAACGCCGCTGGTGCCGGATTCGATAATCCAGTTGAAAAAAGCTGATGTCCTTGTCGGCGAAAGCATAGCGGCAAAGATCGAAGTGGACTGGAACAAAGGTTACTGATCTGAGGAATATTTTATGACGAAAAATGAAATGTTGAAGCTTCTCTCGGAAAATGAATGCGTGATAGACGTTCATACGCATGTCGGGATAGCGGTGGAGGAATATCTTACCGGAGCCTATCCTTACGGTATGAGTTTTGAGGATCTAATTCTCAGGATGAAACTGCTCGGAATATCCCATTCCGTAGTTTTCCCTTTTCCGTCCTCGTATTATCTGCGTGAAAAAATGAATATCCCTGACACAGGCTCGGAAGTATCCTTTTCCGACTTCCCATATGAAAACGAAAATACCAGGCTGTTCGAGGAAATATATTCCGTTTTTCCGGAATATTCGGATATGGCCCTGCCGTTTGTGATGTTCGATCCTTCGGTTAAAGTGGATGAACAGGTCGAACATCTGGAAAAGATCATTGCCGAATATCCGGTCTACGGAATGAAAGCGGTAACGACTTACTGCAAATCATTCGTCAGCGATTTTGACGGCAAGGGCTCTGCCCTTAAAGAGTTCGCCCGAAAACACAACCTGCCGGTATTGTTTCACTCGTCCTGGCTGAAAGATGATATATGGGCAAACATATCCGATATAATAAAGATCGCAGAAAACAATCCCGACCTGCGGATATGCGGGGCGCATATGGCGAGGTTTTCGGCGGAAGCGCTCGAAAGAGCCGCCGGGCTGCCGAACTGCTTCATTGATACGGCGGCCTTGAAGATACATTGCGATATGGCATTGATGAATAATGAAGCGATACCGCCGGACGGGAAAGGAAGGTTTGAAACGGATTACAACTCTCCGGGGAAAGTCCTGAATGATCTGGCCGCCGCTTATCCGGATACCTTGATCTGGGGGTCCGACGCGCCGTTCTATTATTACTTCAAGATTTTCGGCTATACGGAACCGTTCGAATTTAAGTTAAAAGCGAATTACGACAGCGAAGTACTTGCCCTGAACGCTCTGGATACGGCCCGTAAGCGCAGGATCAGCTATGAAAACACCCTGAAATTCCTTTTTGGGAATAATTTGTCTTTTTGATCACTTGAAGTTTGTAGTACCGCCAGGCCATATAATGTTGCTCTTTGCCGCTTTCATCGAAAACCGGCCTACTTGAAACTCCCGGTAAAAACTTTTTGAAGAGGAAGCTTGACACGTTCGGTTTTTTTCGTTATTTTATATAAACCTGGCCACTCAAATACTATTATGGAGCCAGGACAGTGATAAAACGGCGGGCATGATCTTATGAAACCGAACCTGAAACCTTTTTTCGTGTTGGACGCAGACGGCAATAAAGTCGGGGCGCTGCTGAAAATAGAAGACTATGAGCTGATAGTGAAAGAGCTTGAAGCTCTTGACTCCGCAACTGGTGAACACCAAAAAGTAAAGGCGGAAGTACTTGACCCGGAAGAAAAACCCGCTCCCGGAAAAACCGGAAAAAAATCTACGAAACCCAAATTCTTTTTTGGGAAAACTGAAGCGGAACGGGCTTTTGAAGAATCCGAGGACGCTGAATTGGAAAATCTCGAACCGGATGATGAACTAAAATTAACCCCCAATAATTTTTTCACCAGGTCGATTATCAACAAACCCGTTCCTTTTGAAATGCAGGATGAATTCTGCTCCGCAAAAGGCGTTCTTCTGGCGGACGGCAAATGTTTTAAAGTCCTTGCCGGTTCCAAAGCTTCGGAAATTACCGATAAAAGCCTGCCTGAAGATATTGTTCAGCTTCGCGAGGAACTGATGATGCTTCAGGTTCTCGTCCATGACACCCAGGACGGGGATTTGATATTTACCCGCGACTACGAGTTTGAAAATCCCAATGACGCCGCCAGCATAATTGCCGCCGGCCTCCGCGACGGCGGGCACTGCTGGGTGGCTACCGAAAACGGTAAACCAATGCGTCAGTACTAAAGCCGTCCCGGAAAATACTTTTCTTCCCCTTTCTGCGGATTCCCTCCGTCTTCTTCGAATGGTAATGGCTCACTCTTTTCGCAGGTTTAAATAGTAGCTCAAGCGCTTGAGTCATGAACGGACAGACGTTAACTGGCCACCGACACAACCGGGACGGTTGTGCTACTATCACGTAAAGCAGCACATTCAGCCTCAGGAAAAGACTGAGGCATTACTTCGAATGGGGTAATTTACATGTTTTTTCCGGCGGTTTCTGGACAAACCGGAAATCCGGTCAATATTATAGGGTTTACTTGGATAAATAATCCCGGAGGTCTTGTGAGCGATATAAACTTAACGCCGATGATGAAGCAGTATCAGCAGTCGAAAAAGGAAATTCCTGAAGACGCTATCCTGCTGTTCAGAATGGGCGATTTTTACGAAATGTTCTTTGACGACGCGGACAAGGCCAGCAGGATCATGAATATAACCCTGACCAAACGCGGCGGCGTACCGATGGCCGGCTTTCCTTATCATTCCCTCGAAAAGCATCTTCCCATTCTGCTTAAGGCCGGGGTCAAGGTTGCCATCGCCGAGCAGATGGAAGACCCCAAACTCGCGAAAGGTCTGGTAAAACGCCAGATCACGCGGATAATTACCCCCGGAACCGTTATTGACGCCGCCGCGCTTATGCCGGATAAAAATAATTTCCTGGCCGCGGTCGTTGTGTCCAAAGGCAAATTCGGTTTGGCTTCGCTGGATATAAGCACCGGGGAATTTAAAGTTACGGAACTCGATTCCATTGATAAGGTTGAAACGGAAATGGCCCGGCTCGGAGCCAAAGAATGCATATTGCCGGAAGATGAATACGAAAAATGGAAAAAGGAAGAAACATTTCCGATTGCCGACAAAACTTTTATCTGGACGCCGCTCGACAGCTGGATATTTTCTTTCGATGTCGCGGAGGAATTACTGAAGCGGCAGTTTAAAACCGCGTCCCTGGACGGTTTCGGCTGCCGCGGACTGAAAGCTGCCGTCTGCGCGGCGGGCGCGGTTCTGCATTACGCCGTCGAGAACCTGCGCCAGGACGCCAACCACATCAAAAAACTTTTCGTTTATAATGACAGCGCCTATCTTGAACTCGATTCCATTTCCCAGCGCAACCTCGAACTGGTTGAACCGATGTCCGGCGGCGGCAAGATGAATACGCTTTTGGGCGTACTGGATAAAACGGTAACTTCAATGGGCTGCCGTCTGCTCCGGGATTGGATTTTGCGGCCGCTGTTCAGGAAAGATGGAATTACTGCCCGGCTGGATGCGGTGGAGGTTCTGCGTGATGATCCCCTGACCCTCGCGGAACTGCGCGAGACCATCGGGCCGGTACGCGATATCGAACGTATTATTACGCGCCTTAACGTCGGCGCCGCCAACGCCAGGGATATGCTGGCGCTGGCGAACGGTTTGTCCATGATTCCTCCGGTAAAGACCCTTTTAAACAATTTTGACTCCGTTCTTTTTAATGAGCTGCGCGAAAAACTCCATGAATTACCGGAATTGACCGGGCGTATTTTTGATACGCTGGCTGATGAGCCGCCGGCGACTTTGACCGACGGCGGCATAATCCGTCCGGGATTCAACGCCGAACTTGACGAATTGCGCGGCGCTTCCACCGAAGGCAAAAACTGGTTGAGCAATATCCAGAAAAAAGAACAGGAACGCAGCGGGATCAGAAACCTCAAAGTCAGGTATAACAAGGTTTTCGGTTATTATATCGAGATCAGCAAATCAAATCTGGACATGGTCCCGGAAGACTACGTCCGTAAACAGACCCTGGTTAACGGCGAAAGGTTTATTACCCCGGAACTCAAGGAGATTGAAAGCAAAATCCTCGGAGCCGAAGATAAATCCAAGGCCCTGGAATATCAGCTTTTCCAGAGTCTCCGGGAGTTCGTGCTTGAATATACCGCTGAAATACAGGAAAGCGCGGCGGCGCTGGCCAACGTCGACGTTATCTGCGCCCTGGCGGAGTGCGCACGGGTTTATTCCTATGTGCGCCCGCACATCGAGGAAAATGAAACCCTGATCATCAGAGGCGGCAGGCATCCCGTTCTTGACGCGGTAATGCAGGGCGAACGCTTTGTCCCGAACGACACTTTACTTGATGGTGACGAAAACCGCATCATGATCATTACCGGCCCCAATATGGCCGGTAAATCCACTTACATCAGGCAGACCGCCATGCTGGTGCTGATGGCGCAAATGGGTTCTTTTATACCTGCCGATAATGCGGTCATAGGACTGGTTGACCGGATATTTACCAGGGTCGGGGCCGCCGATGATATTTCCCGCGGACAAAGCACCTTCATGGTGGAAATGGTGGAAACCGCCAATATCCTGAATCACGTTACCGACAAAAGTTTGGTCATCCTGGACGAAATCGGCAGGGGTACAAGCACTTTCGACGGACTGAGCATCGCCTGGGCCGTTGCGGAGTTCCTCCACGATACGCCTGGAAGCCAGGCCCGGACACAGTTCGCGACGCATTATCACGAATTAACGGAAATGGCCTTGACCCGGCGCGGCGTTAAAAATTACAACATCGCGGTCAAGGAATACGGCGATAAGATTATTTTTCTGCGCCAGATCGTTCCGGGCGGCACCGATAAAAGTTACGGGATCCATGTGGCGAAGCTTGCCGGACTGCCGGATTCGATAATTACGCGCGCCAACGAAATACTTGAAAACCTCGAAAATTCCGCCATGACTAAAAACGGCGACGTTGTTCTGGCAATGCACCATAACAGCGGCAACCCGGTTAAGTACTCCGCCGGGTTTGATGAAAATACAAATAGTTTCTTCGGCGTTACCGAACCCGCAAGAACCCAGCCCGCCAAACCAGTTGAAAAACCGAAACCGGTTCCTGCTCAAGTCTGTGAAGAAGAGGATGAACAACCGGAATCGTTCCAACCAATGCTATTCTGAAGCGTCTTTGCCGTAAAAAATCAGTGTCAAATCAGTGAAGATTAGTGGTTTTTAAAGTGTTACGCCCGTTTTTTTATTTTACATCCCACATCTCACGGCCTACTTCCCACGGCCTACGGTTTACGGCCTTTCTCCGCTTTCCTGCATTAAAAGAACTTTTTTTTGTGTGAAACGCTGTTTTTTTATTTGAAAAATACGCTCTTGCTGTTAAGGTATGCAATTGTCTGTAAAAATTAGATCTGCTTTGATAAGGGTTGCGAAAAAACATGTTTAAGAAAATCTGGTTTCCGGAAATGATTCAGAATCATATCCTTGAGCGTCAGGGAAAAGAACCCCTTAATTCCTATTACTATGCCACCACCTATCCTGATGTCTATGCTGCCGCCGAGCGGACCTTCGGTTCCTGGGGGGAAGCGATAGAATCATGCGGTATTGATTACGGTACTATCCGTAAATATAAATCCTGGACGAAACAGGCTGTTTTGGATGAGATACGCAGATTGGCCAAAGCTGATGAACCGCTTTATTCGCAATACGCGCAGACCCATTACAAGCCCCTGTATATGGCGGCCATAAAACGCTTTAAAAATTGGGGACATGCCCTGAGAAGCGCCGGTATCAAATACGATGAGGTTCGCCTGCGCCGCAGCATGACGGAAGATGAAATTAAAAAAGAAATCCTTAAACTTTTCCGTCAGAAGGAAAATCTTTCTTATACCAATATGCGTGAAAACCACCAGTATCTGCTTGCCGCCGGCATGAAGAAACTCGGCGAGGGCAGTTGGGCCAAAGCAAGACGGCAATGCGGGATTCTTACCAATTACCGGCTGAATTCAGTAAAAAACCAAGCTCGGTAGGTTCATTTTACAGCTTTAACCTTAAGCGTCGGCACGGCTGGAGACAGCCGTGGCCACACTATAAACAGCAATGGTGTGGCTGCCCCTGTCCCTGGATCTTCAAGCAATGAAATATTCGCAAACAGTCGCAGGAGCAGCCTGCTCCGCGACAAAGACGTCCGCCGTGCTGGGTCGTCTGGCCATACTGAGCGTAAAGGTCGCGGTGCGAGGCTGCAGTTGAGTAGGCCGGCTTTCGATGAAAGCGGCAATGAGCGCCATTATGCGGCCTGACAACGTTTCATGTCGCCGGTCTCATCGAGACGCGGCGCTACTTGGAGTCGCAATCAAATACCCGATACCGGTTCAAATGCTTTTCGCAGGGTTTCAAGCAGATTTTCGAGTTCCGCTTCTGAAATGATTTCTTCGCGGAAAGAAATTACTATATTCAAGGCTTCGTTATAGCGGTTTATGAAAATCCCGATCCCGGGCTTGGGAGGGATAAGGGGCAGATGCAGCAGGTTTCTGATTTTTCGTCCCGCGAAAGTTTTCGCCTTGAAGCCGGACTCCGGCAGAAAAGCGAACGAACATGAACCGCTTGCCCCCGCAAAAATTTTTGAAGACATCTTTGTAAACAGCGGCAAAGGAATAATCCGCATCAGGAGATTCGCTTTGTCCAGGTTCGTCAGGAATTTGCTTTTTACCAGCTCGATAAACTGCTCTCTCATTGCCTGCATAACCAGATCCGGGTGCGAAGCGGCGGCAATGGGCAAATTGAACGGCGCCAGGCTCCAGTGATTGAAAAATATCCGGTTCCGGTGTTCGCGCCGGGAACGCAGGTCAATGGTTGCCGGCAATAAAATAAAGTCGTTATCCTGTGCTCCGCGTCCCGTTGCCGGTTCCGCAAGCGCTCCGAAAACCAGGGCAAGCAGAAAAGGGGTATCCATAAACGGACCGAGTTTTTCTTCACCCGCCGCAAAAAAAGCTTTAGCCTGTGCCGCCGGAATATGCAGCGTCCGGAAACGGTTTGCCGTGGAGATTGCGGATTGTTCCGGGTGGAACGTAAAGAATTTCCGTTTCCCTTCGGCGTTGATATAACGCAGGAAACGGTTGACGTTCCGGCCCGACTCGAACTTGTCCCGCCAGTCGGAAAGTTGCGGCGAAAAGCAATCCGGTTCCCTGAATTGCGCCGCATCGTTCAATGCCGCCAGAAACAGTTCGGCGCCGCCGCCGTCAAATAAAAGATGGTCGAACTTGAACAGCAGCAGGGAATCTTTTCCACGGGATACCAAACGAACGCTCAGGTGTTCACGTTTGCCGCGGAAGGGCCGGTTAGCGAAATCAGCCGCCGCCAAACTTGCGTCTTCATCCGGAGAGCCTTTCCGGAATTCCACATTTATGCTCAATTTTCGAGCCGAACATTTCCAATAAGGCGCGAGGTGAAACTTCTGTCTGGCAGTTTTGCCGGTGAGGAGTTTTGCCGCGTCATCCGCTCTTTCCATGAATTTTTGCAGTTCGTTTTCGGAGATTGCCCCTTCCAGCTCAAGGGCAATAACAAAGCCGTTGTTTCGGGACGGGGTTTTCCGGCATTGCCGATTTAAAGCCTGAACGATCCAGTCAATACCGTTAAAATAGTATTTGCTCATAAGGCCGGGTCAGTTCTTCCTGGTTATTTTTTCGATTTTAGCGGCCAGGGCGTTAACTGAGGAAATATCCGCATTGCTCATGGCATTTTCCATGAGTTTGATCCCAAAATGTTTTTCGACCGCAAGCAGCAGTTCGACGAAGCCCAGAGAGTTTATCCCATTTTCCGCAAGCGATTTATCCGGTTCGACCTCGTTTTTTTCCCGGCCGGTAATTATCGCGATTTCTTCGCGTAAGGTGTCTGCAATCTGTGCTGGCGAAACTGTTTCCATAAACTGTTTTCCGGTTGGGGTTTGTTTAAACGGTTTGTATTAAAGTATCACGATCACAGATGTTTTAAAGTTGTTTAGCGCAAAAAAGCGTCTTTTTGATTTGTTTTGAAAATGAAACCGAACTATGTTAAACAGTCAAGTTTATTTTTTTAAGGCATCAGGATCAAACCCTAAAATAAAGGATGGCTAATTATGAAGATTAGTTCCGTGTTCAGCCTGGTCGCAGTCGCAGTTCTTTTCTGTTTGTTTACTTCATGCAAATCCCACAAGCTCAGTTTCGCGCCGCCGGAAGGGAAAAAGCTTTATATTTCTCAGAATTTCTGGTATGAGCACCCGCGAAAAATTTATGCCATCAACTATAAAAAAGGCAATATTCTTGCCGCCGGAACGGAGGTTGCGTCAATACAGTATTCCAAAGACGAAATACGTTTCTTTGTTCCTTCCCAGTCTACTCACTTTAAAATGATCTATCGCGGTAAGTTCCAGGGCGGGATGCCGGCAAGGAGTTTTGTTGAACGTTTGTTTACTCCGAAGAACCTTGATGAATTAACCAAAGGCTTTACGGCCAAGGAAAAAGAGTTTGTCAAGGACGGCATACTGCGTACGGGAATTTCGAAAAAGGCAGTCCTGGTGGGTTACGGCTATCCGCCGGCCCATAAAACCCCGACCCTTGACGGCAACTGCTGGACTTATTGGAGAGGACGGTTTTCAAAGCAGGAATTGACGTTCGACTCCAAAGGAATGCTGATCAGTTTTCGGTAGCTTTATGGATAAAAAAGTGAAAAGGGCTTTAGTTATCGGCGCCAGCCGCGGCATCGGGCGGGCAAGCGCTTTACGGCTTGCCAGGGACGGCTTTGATATTATCGCCTCCTGTCGTTCAGACGTGAAAAAGCTTGAAACCCTGCGGGACGAAATAAAGGAATTCGGCAGAAACTGCGATTGCCTTGCCTTTGACATCGCCGGCCGTCAGGAAGCGTCTGAAGCCCTGGAGCCGTATACCGGCGAACTGACGCCGGATATTATTCTTTACAATGCCGGAGTCGCGCGCGATAACCTGATGGTTTTTATGAGCCCGGCGGAATGGGATGAGGTTATCCATACCAATCTTGACGGTTTCTTTAATGTCGTAAATCCCCTGCTTTTTGACATGCTTGCCAGAAAACAGGGCAGGATAATCGTTATGACCAGCGCTTCCGGGCAAGCCGGACAGCCCGGACAGGTAAACTATTCCGCCTCCAAAGCCGGGCTTATCGGCGCGGTCAAAGCCCTCGCGAAGGAAGTCGGCAAAAAAGGAATCCTGGTAAACGCGGTTTCACCCGGTTTTATTGCGACGGATATGACTTCGGAAATTCCCGAAGAACACGTAATTCCACAGATCCCCCTTAAGCGGGTCGGTACGCCGGAAGACATTGCCGGCGTCGTAAGTTTTCTTTGCGGGCCGGACAGCTCGTATATTCACGGGCAGGTAATCGCGGTTAACGGCGGAATGGTTATTTAATGAGTAAAAAAATAAAGCATTTTGACGTGCTGGTAGCCGGCAGCGGCGTAAGCGGAATGACGATGGCGCTTTTACTGGCAAAGGCCGGGAAAAAAGTACTTCTGCTTGAAAAGGCGAAACGGATCGGCGGTTTGATGCAGCGTTTCAAACGCCGCGGGCTGCCTTTTGACACCGGTTTTCATTTTACGAGCGGTTTCGGCGGCATTATGGATAATTTACTGTCCATGCTGGGCATTGACGACGCGGTAAAGGCCGAACGTTTCAGTTCTCCCGGCGGCGCCCGGTTGTATATCAAAGATTCCGACCGGCTTATCTGCTATCCTGAAAAAAGTTCTGAGGTATGCCGGACGCTCTGCGAACATTTCCCCGCGGAAAAAACCGCGATAAAACAATATTTCGCGGACGAAGCCATGGTTTTTCACAACACACCCGCCATGCATTTCGAAAACATGGAGGACTTTTTTGATTTCAACACCGGCCCCGGCGCCGCCATTCTGGATGAAGACCTTATTACCGTGGATGAATATCTTGACCGGCTGGCCGTTTCACCCGAACTGCGGGCGGTGCTGGCAATGTTCGCGATGTGCCATGGTTCTCCGCCGTCCCAGATATCTTTCGCCAACCATTGCCGGGTCAGTTTCGGGCTGCATGACAATATCGTCAAGGTCAGGAACGGCGGAGACGCCTTTATCAAAGCTTTCCTGCGGGAAGCAAAAAAACTGGATTTGGAGATCCGCTGTGAAACGTTTATCGACGAATGCCTGGATGTCGAGAATAAAATGTCTAAATCCGCTCGTTTAAATACCGGAGAAATTATCTCTTTTGAGCAGGCGGTAATGGCGATCCACCCGAAATCAATCCTCGAAATCCTGCCGGAAAAAGTCGTAAGCAGGACGTTCAGGGAGCGGATAGACAAAGCCGAGGATACGTTAGGGTTCTTTTCCATTCATGCCCGGCTCTCCCCGAAAGTCGAAGATTTCCCGGTGGCGCTGACTTCCTGCCTGCTGTCCCTCGACCTGAACCGGGTATTGTCGAACGAACATCCCGACACGGCCATGGCCATCATGACCACAACGGAGAAAACCAGGGGCGAAGAGGTGCAGATGGTGAACGCTTTCAAGGCGATGACTTTTGAGGACTGCCGACAATGGCGCGACTGTCCGGATCGAAGCGCCGATCCCTCTTATCAGGCTTACAAGAAAAAACAATGTGAACAGATGATTGCGGATATCGAGCATATTTATCCGCAGTTCAAGGGGCGTCTCGAAATACTTGAAACCGCGACCCAGCTCACTTTTGCCGATTACCTGTTTTCATCCGGCGCCGCATACGGGGTAAAACAGAAAAGCGGCGAATTCAATATCATCGGCAAACTGCCATTGCGTAATTTTTTCGCGATCGGGCAAAGCGCCCTGCTGCCGGGGATGCTCGGCGCAATGATCTCCGCGTTCATCGTTTTCGCCAGGATTACGGAAAACCGGCAGGTCTGTAACTTGTTTACCACAAAAGGTCAGAATATATGAGAAGAGTCGTTATTACAGGGATGGGCGTAAAGTCCGCGTTGGGCAACACGGTAAA
>JBAYCO010000011.1:0-20702 GCA_041668685.1 Victivallaceae bacterium
AGTTCCCGCAGCCTTATTGATTTTCCGTAGTTGGCGAGGTACATTAGCCGCGTATGATTTAAACAATGCGGGAAAACATGAACGTAGCTAAAGTTATTATCGACCTGTCGCTGGATAAGGCGTTCGATTATCTTATACCTGATAATTTGAAAGGGCAGGTGCATATCGGGGTTCAGGTGCATGTGCCTTTCGGCCGCAGCAAACGCCGCGGCTACGTGCTTAATATCGTTGCGGAAACGGAATACGCAAAACCCCTGAAGTCGATAATCTCCATTGCCGAGCGCCATTCCCGCATCCCCGAAAAACTCATCGAACTCGGACGCTGGATGGCGGAATATTATTGCTGTTCGCGGGAAAAGGCGGTGCGGGCGCTGTTGCCCGGCGCTGTGCGCAGCGGCAGGGTCAAACATAAAACCTTGCGTATGTATTCGATAATCGACCCCGAAGAGGCCGAAAAATTCGTTATTGAAAACTCCGGGAAAAAACGCTGTGCCGCGCAGGTGGACGCCGTAAAGTACCTGCTTACCGTCCAAAGCGTAGCGGAGGAACAACTCCTGCATCTTGACGGCGTTACCGCTTCGACCGTGAAAACCCTGCTGAAAAAAAATATTATTGCCGAAGAAAAACGGATTGTGCGCCGCGACCCGTTTGCTGATATAACGATTGTCAGGTCTACTCCCCTTACGTTGAACCCGGAACAGGCAAAAGCGCTGGAAAAGATCTGCGAAGTCCTTGAAAACCACGAGGAAAGACATGTTGTCCTGGTACATGGCGTAACCAGTTCCGGCAAAACCGAACTGTACCTGCAAACTATAGCAAAAGTCTTGGAACGCGGTCAGGAAGCTATTGTACTGGTACCTGAAATCTCGCTTACTCCGCAAACGGTTCAGCGTTTCCGGGCGCGCTTCGGCGATCTGGTCAGCGTTCTGCACAGCCGTTTGACGGAAGGCGAACGCTTCGATGAATGGAGCAAGATTAACGACGGACTGGTGAAAATAGTCGTCGGGGCGCGTTCCGCCCTGTTCGCGCCTTTCCGCAAACTGGGGCTGATCGTGGTTGACGAGGAGCATGAAGGAACCTACAAGCAGAGCGAAAGCCCCCGTTACCATGCCCGTGACCTCGCGGTCATGCGCGGCAAGATGGAAAACGCGGTCGTGTTGCTGGGGTCGGCGACGCCTTCGTTTGAATCGTATTATAACGCCGAGCGTGGAAAATATGTCCTGGCGGAACTTTTCAAGCGGGTGGATGACTGCCCGATGCCGCATATAAAACTGGTCGATCAAAGGCTTGGAGCCCCGGAACCGGGCAGGAGTAATCTTTTTTCAAAAATCCTGATCAATGCGGTAAGGGATCGCTTAGACGCCGGCGAACAGACTATCTTGTTTTTGAACCGCCGGGGATATGCGCGCCAGATGATGTGCGATCTCTGCGGCTTCGTGGCGGAATGCGCTTCGTGTTCGATTCCCTATACCTATCACAAGAACCGCGAAAGCCTGGCCTGCCATTTATGCGGAGATGTGATCAGGGCCTATCACCGCTGCCCGAAATGCAATTCGGAAGAGATTCGCTACAGCGGTACGGGAACGGAAAAAATAGAAACCATGGCCGCCGGTATTTTTCCGGGGGCGCGAATTGCCAGGATGGACTCGGACACGATGCGCAAGAGCAGTTCCTACGAGGATGTCCTGAGCAAATTCAAACGCGGCGATATAGATATTCTCGTCGGCACCCAGATGATCGCCAAGGGACTGCATTTCCCCAACGTAACGTTGGTTGGAGTCCTCAATGCCGACCAGGCTTTATATATTCCGGACTTTCGTTCCGGCGAACGGACTTTTCAGCTTCTCACCCAGGTTGCGGGCCGGGCCGGGCGCGGGGATATCAGCGGCGAAGTCCTTATCCAGACTTACAATCCCGACAACGAAACCATCAGGTATGCGGTCAATCATGATTTCAGGAATTTTTACCAATATGATATGGAAACGCGCCGGATACTCAGGTATCCGCCGGAAGGCCATCTGACGGCGGTATTCTTCCGTTCCGCCGACCAGGCGCAATGCAGACGTTATGCGCTGGATTTTATGGATCTCCTTAGGCCCCTGTGCCACAAGGGAATTACCGTAACCGAACCCGCCCCGGCGCCGATAGAGCGCATCAAGGACAAATACCGTTACCTGATAATTTTCCGCGGCAGCCGGATGAAGACCTTGCACCAGCATTTGCGGCGCATGGTTCTGAATTCCAAACCGGTCAAAGGTCTGGATATATATATCGACGTCGACGCCTATTCGCTGCTGTGAATTTTCCGATTACAATAAGGATCATAAAACATAATTTTCCTTTTTTCAACCTTGCCTATACTCAGGATGGCTGTATATTTTCTGCATGAAGAAATCACTGTCACATTTGCCGAAAAACAAAAAAGACGAATTAAAGAAGATTGTCAAGACCCTGCTTGAATATAAAGAAGTGGAGATGATCATTCTTTTCGGCAGTTACGCGACCGGAAAATACGTCCATCGCGACCGCTATGTGGAAGACGGGATCATCTACGAATACAAATCAGATTATGATCTGCTGATCATTCTAAGTCAAAATAAACAGGCCGACAATCCTTCATTTGTTCATAACATCACGGAAAAATTAAAAGATTTGGGACTGTTTACCCCCGTCAGCCCCATATATGAAGGTGCGGGCTTTGTAAACCAGCAACTCTCTGAAGGCAATTATTTTTTCAACGATATAAAAAGCGAAGGCGTTCTGCTCTATGACTCGAAAAGAAAACAACTGTCCCGGAAAAGAAAATTAAATCTCGAAGAAACCAGAAAACAGGCACAGGATTATTTTGCTGAATGGTTTGAAAGCGCAAATGAATTTTTCGGTCAATACGAGTCCGCTTTGGATAAGTTATGGTTGAAGAACGCCGCTTTTCAACTTCATCAGGCGGCGGAACGTTTTTATCATACGGTTTCTCTGGTTTTTACCGGTTATAAGCACAAAACGCATGACCTGGAAGAATTGGGAAATATCGCCTCCACCCTGAACCTGGAATACAAAAAAATATTTCCCCGTAAAACGGAAACGGAAAAGCATCATTTTTCTTTGTTGCAGAGAGCCTATATCGATTCCCGCTATAAGAAAGGCTACAAAATCACCAAAGAACAACTCGAATATCTTGCAAAACGGGTAAAAAAACTCCGCAATCTAACCGAAAAAGTCTGCAAAGAAAAAATAGAAAGTTTTATTTAGCGTTACTCAGCCTTGGGCAGCCCGACCTAGTTTCCGATTTTATTTATCTTTGTTAAATTATTGCATATTGTTGTTCAATAATCTCTGGAAACTGTTGCCAAATCTGTCCATTTAATATCTTGCCATTTTCTTTTTTATTTCTTTTTACTTTATCAGCCCCCCAAGTACCCCATTGTTTAAAGAAAAAAGCAACATCTTTATCTTTGCATTGCTGTTTGATATTTAAAACCCAATTTTCATCCATTGGTCTTGCCCTGTTGCCGCTCTCTCCACCAACAATAACCCAATCAATATGTTCTAGATTTATTATTCCTAAATCCTCAAGTAGTGGCTCCATGGAAAGGAATAATACATTTGCTTTTAATTGTCTTAGTTTGTCTATTCTGGGCAATCCATGTTTTCGATCTTCAACTGTTACCCCCAGCCAAATATTGGGGAGGATAGCCCTCTGAGATAAATAATCATACATATTATTAGCTCTTTTGGTCAAAATCTGATAAGTATGATGAGGAGTTTTTTTGATTACTTCGAATATCTTATCAAGGTATTCTATTGGCATTTTTTCGTGAAAAATATCACTCATCGAGTTAACAAAAAAAACCGTAGGTTTTCTTTTTTTTATCGGCTCATTTAAGCGACTTGTGACTATATTAAAATCAAAACCGTTTTCATATCCTTCAACTCCCATAGCTTGCAATCTGATTGCCATTGTTTCAGCATAACAATTTTTACAACCTGGACTTATTTTTGTACAACCTGCTGATGGGTTCCATGTTTGTTCTGTCCATTCAATTTTATGTGCCATTGTTCAGAGCCTCTTAATTTGGTATTCTTCTACTCTATGTATTCTTGTGGAATTATAATTCAAATTACCTTCTCGTATTATTTTATTTTCCTTTTCAAGTTTTTTCACTATTTCTGTAAATAATGTTGGTTCACAGCCTTCATTCATTACATATTTAAAACCCCTGACATTATTCTTTATTGTTCCTGATAAAATCAGTTCTTCCAATTTTTCCTTTATGGATTCTTTCTTAATAGTATTCTCTGGATTATAAAATAGCGAACCTTCTTCAAAATTATTATCAATATTATAATTTGCTTCACCAGAAAATGCATCATGCTTCCAACAAACTTTTAAAAATTTTTCCATTCCAAGAGTATGATTGGAGCCAAATATTAAACCATAATAATTTCCCTTGTTTGCTTCTTTTCTAATAGAAAAGTGATGTAAATAATACTCTTTTTCTTTTGGGATTAAATCTCTAAAATAATTAGCTATAGCTCGATGAATTTCTGTAGGTTTAATATTTTCAAAGCTGATTTTTGACGTGTTAATATATCTTGTAGTGTTAGGGTGTTCCTTAAATCTATAGATAAATGAGGAAGAAATAAAAAAGATAAAATCAGTTTTGGGAAAAGTTATCAATTGTTTAAAAATATCTTCATCTATTTCTTTAAAACCATATTGATCTAATAAAATAAATTTCCCAAAATCCTTATTATTCAATATGTCAATTATTTTGCTGTCTGAGTAAATATTTTGAAAGTCATGGTTTTCTACACTGTATTGATAAATACAATATGGACAACCATTGTTTTTTTCACATGATTGTAAGTAATTTTCGATATTTCTTTTAAGTTCAGTACTTTTTCTTTTAATTCCTTCGTTAAAAATAAATTTGATTTCTTTTTTTGACTTCTTACAATATTGACATTCTTGTCCTCGTGCTTTATCTAATAATACTAATGGGCTTCCTGAATTGCCGCCTAAATCTTTGCCATTTCCAGCAAAAAAATCGAAAACATAAATTTTTTTTGTATATGGATCATTATTGAAAACAGGTAGCCATTCTTCAAAACATTCTCCAAAAATATCTAATTTTAACTTTGTTGCATCATCAAATGCTGTATTATTAATATCTTTCGCCATAAATCATATTTACCCTTTTCATAAAATTATCTTTTTGAACTCTTTCTGTATCTTCTTAATGAAGGTACTGATTCAATAATGACCCGATGCGAACCAATACTCAGTACGTCATCCGGTCTGCAAACTTGCCGCGCGTTGCTGGTCGTCGGCTTTTTGTGATTTCTGCCTGCCGTGTTTGCGGTTTATGTTCAGCCAGCGGCGATGCGCCCATAGCCATTGCCTCGGTTCCTGGGCGATGAGTTTTTCAAGGGCGCTCGTATACATCTGGGTGACGGCCTGGATGTCTTTTTCCTTATCCTCGGTAGGCTGGTATTCGATCAGTTCGCCCAGAATAGCGTCATAATGAAAGAGTTTTTCCTTGCATCTCAAGATCATCGGCGCTATCGGCACCCCGGTTTTCAAATGCAGCAGAGCCGCTGACGCATGGGTTCTGGCCGGCTGTCCGAAAAATGTGGTTTCAACGCCTTCCTTGGTGGATGCGTGCTGATCCACCAGCAACGCTATGGAAGTATTTGAACGCAGCGCCTTCAGCATATATTTTAAACTGTCGCTTTTGGGGATTACCCGGTGTCTGTCGTTGGTGCGCATTTGCATGACATAACGTCCGATCAGGGGATTATCAAAAGCCCGGACTACCGTCAGGAGTTTGGCGCCGGAAAGTTCCGTCCAGAATTTGCCGGAAACTTCCCAGTTGCCGTAGTGGGCGGTGACGATTATTGCCGGTATGTTTCTTCTGCCGGAACCGAGCAGCCGTTTCCAAGCCTGCTCGTTGCCGGAAAAAGTAAGATTGACTTTTGAATAATGCTGTTCAATTTTGGCAAGCTCCACGATAAGCCTGCCGCCGTGCTTGTACATGCAGTAAGCGATTTCCCTGGCTTCCTCCGGGGTTTTGGCTACCCCGGCGTGCATGAGATGCTCCATTGAGCGCTTCAGGTGTTTCTGGTCGATATGGTAAAGAAATATAAACAGGCCGCGGCATACGTAATATGCGACCTTCAGCGGCATTAAACGGATGATATTATACAAAATAACGAACGGGATAAATTCGAAATAGAGAACGGTTTTGCTTTTTTGTGCCGCCTTTTTGGAACGAGCCATGTCAATTAGATTCCTCAATCAATTATATTCTCACAAATTTACTTTAATAATAACTGCTTTTTTTTCAAAAAACAATAGAAACCGCTCAAAAAATGAAAAGAAATTTAAAATAACTCCTTAAGCTTCTTGATTTTGGCTTGCCGTTGAATCATTTTTTCTCCCCAGTTGAATCTATTCATATTCTATGATAATATATAATTGTGATGATACGACGAAGCCGACAGAAGTCGGCGGGCAACGTTTCCCGTGCTGTTCGCACGCTCAATGTTCGGGAGAAATATAGTGATAAGACTTGGTTTATGCTGTATATTTCTGAAAGAACCTATAAAATTCCGGCATACGACAGCCGCAATTATTAAGGCGCTTGGAAGCCGTGACGCGCAAATCGGGAAACTTTCCGGTATCGCATTGCATAATTCGCTTACCTTGCTTGAGGCGGTGAAAAGCTGTAAACGCCTTAATATCGGGGCGTTTAGGGTACTGTCCCAGATTCTGCCGCTCTATTCGCACCCGGAATACGGTTATGGGCTCGACGATTTGCCGGCGGCAAAGGAAATCCGGAAAAATTTCACGGCGGTTAAAAAGTTTGCCGGGGATAATAATATACGGCTCAGTTTTCATCCCGACCAGTTTAATATCCTCTCCTCTCCGCGCGAAGAGGTTGTCGCTAATTCGATCCGCGAACTGGCTTATCAATGTATGGTTGCCGACCTGATCGGCGCCGACAATGTCAATATTCACATGGGCGGGGTTTACGGGGACAAAAAAGCAACGTTGAAACGCTTTGTTGACGGTTTAAAATATGTGCCGGATTTAATAAAACGCCATTTGACGCTCGAAAACGATGACGTTTCCTATACGGTTGCTGATTTGTATCCGCTTTGCATGGAAAGCGCTTTGCCGCTGGTATATGACGTGCATCACCACCGTTGTCTGCCGGACGGTCTCGGCGTTGCGGAAGCTACGGCAAAATCCCTTGAAACCTGGAAACAGGGACGGGAAGCGCACTTCCATATTTCCTCGCCCGGATACGGCTGGGGCTCGAAAAATCCGCGGGCTCATGCCGATTACATTGACTTCAGGGATTTCCCGGTGGAATGGAGCCGCCTTGCCGTTGATTTTACCCTGGATGTGGAAGCCAAGGCAAAAGAACTGGCGGTAATTGAATTATCCCGCCGACTGAAAGAAAAAAACTTGCACCAATAATCTTCAATCCCGTCCAATAGATTTTCCCCAGGCTGAAATTATGAAAATACATATTTTCAGCCTTTTTCGTGCTTGATTCCGGCTTTCTGTCTTCTCCCGGTTGACATTTATTTCTGGTTTAAAGCGTGGTCACTCACGTAAAAAAGCTGTGCCGCTATAAATCAGAAACAAAAAAAAGGAGAAGTACATGGATGTAACGGAAATTCTCAAAAAAGTGATTGAGGGACAGCCGCTCTCGACCGAAGAGCGTAAATCACTTAGTGAATTTCGCCCCCAGGGAATTCCCAAAAGCCGTCTGGACGCGGAAATAGCGAAACGCAAAAGCGTCGAAGACCAGAACAGTGAATTGAACCAAACCCTTACCAAGTTGAATTCACGTCTTGACGAACTGGAAAACCGCGATTTGCCGGAACAGGAACGTCTGCAGAAGAATCACAAATCCGAAGTCAGACAGTTGCGGGAACACATTTCCTCGCTGACCAGCCAACGGGATTCTTCGCAGCAGGAACTCGAACAGATCAAGTTTTTGCAGAAAGTCACAAAACTCGCCAAGGAAAAACAATTCAACGACCCGGAATACCTCGGTTTTCTGCTTAAGCAGGCAGACATTTCACCGGAAATGCCCGAACGGGTTGACGAATTCATGACCGGCCTGATGAGCAGTACCCCGAAACTGTTCAGCCTTGACCTGCATCCCGGCAGCGGCAGCAATCCGGGCGGGCATGAAATGAAATTTTCCGACGCCAAACAAAGCGGAGACGTCGTCGCGATGCTCGCGAACGCTCCCGAAATAGTCAACTAAACAAACAAGGAAAAACATTATGGCATTGTATACCTACAGTTTCTCAGAAAAAAAACGCGACCTCACCGATGTCCTTTCAACCGTGATCAAGGATGAGCCCCGTTTTATTTCCAACTTCAAACGAGTCGAAGACGCCACTCAACAGAAGCACGAATGGCTTGAAGACCAGATCGCCGGCCGCGCCGTGACCGCGGTATCCATATCGGAACTGGTCGTAACCGCATCCGCCACCGACGTCGCCAAACTGAAAGTCGGCACCCTGCTGGTTATCAAGAACGATTCGGCATTGTTCCGGGTCACTGTTCTTAACAGTTCCACGACTTTCACTGTCGCCCTGGTTGCCGCCAACGGTTCGACTACCACGACCCCGGCGGAAGGGGACATCCTGAGCATCGTGAGCTCACCCATGAGTGAAGGCAGCACCAACGGCGACGGTGAGGAATCCTATCACCTGAGCAACACCAATTACAACTGCACCCAGATATTCCGCAAGGATATCGTTCTCACCGGTTCCGCATTGGCGATCAACATCCTGGGTAACGTTGACAACCAGATCAACCGCCAGACCGCTTTCGCCCTGGGAGAAACCGCCCGCGATCTCAACCGCGTCGCTCTCTTTGGACGCCGGATCCAGGCGGTTTCCGGAACTACCGGCGAAATCGGCGGACTGTATTATTACGGCGCCGGCACCGGTTGTCTGGAAGTGGACGCCTCAAGTTCCGCCCTCGACAGTTTCATGGTCAATGACGCTGCTCAAAGTATCTTAAGCGAAGGCGGAGAACCTTCACAGATACTTTGTTCTCCCGGCCAGGCCCGTGTTTTGTCCAACGAGTTCCGCGATAAGCTGCAAATAGTCCGCTCCGACGACAAACGCGGCGCTTATGTGGCGGTAGTGGTAAATGAGATCAACGGCCGCGCCATGACGATCATGGCCGATCCGGACGTACCGGATACCGACGCCTGGGTTATGGACGTTGCCGGGTTCGGTTTGTCCAACCTTAAGGGACGTTCGTTATCCGATGAAGACGCCACTCCCAAAGGCTTTGACGGAATTAAACGTATGGCTCTTGGTGAACTGACGCTTGAGTTCAAGAACGCCAACCAGCGCCTTTGCCGCATCCACAGCCTGCAGAGCAGCGCTAGCGCGTTGGCCGCCATAAAGGCTGCATTGTAGTTCGGTGAAACGCAATGGACTGTGCTTTTTTAACAAGCACAGTCCATTTTTCATAAGCAGTCAAATCTATAAACTCTAAACTTCCGGGAGAAAATCATTATGATGGACATCAGTTTTGTTAACGAATACCTTGCACTGCACCTGCAAGCCGATTTCTGGAGCTCGCTTGATGCGGACAAGAAGAGCGCGGCTTTTAAAATGGCGTCTGACGACGTTTGCGCCTGGCTGGGGATTTCCGAAATCGACCCGCTCCGTATTTTTCAGGTTTGCGCGGTCAGCGAACAGGCCGTATTTCTGGCTGAACATTACGACGAATTGAATACGAACAGAAAAATAGTATCTGAAAAAATCGACGGTGTCGGAACGAGGGAATACCAGCTTCCGGTAAATCCAGCTTTCAGCCCGCGGGCGTTGGCTTTCCTTGAAAGGGAGGGCAAGTCCCTGGATGGACTTTTGAATATATCGAGAGGCTGAACCGATAGACGCTCTGTGATATGGATATATATTATTTTTTCGCACTGAGTTTTTGTAAGCGGTGACAGGAGAGACGGATGTAATTTTTGGAAAAAACAAAGCAATACTCAAGGGGATATTTTTTTTAGGATGGACAGGACAAAATTGTTGGAACAGGTAACAGCTTACAATATAACCCAAAAGTAAAAAATAAGGAGTTTTGAGTATGAACTCAATCAACGTCGCAAAGTTGTTTCCAAATGGAACCGTTATTGTCGCCTATAAGGGAAAATCCCTTGGAGGCGCCGGCTCTATGCCGCAATGGAAAATCGAACCGATGATCAATGAAAATCGCTATTTGAGGTCCAGGGACGGACTTTTGGCGAAATTGGCCGTCAGTAATTTGATAACCTTGGAATTCGAGGCCGTAAATCCGGAAAACCTGGAAAGAAAACGAAATCTCTACTTGAAAAATGATTTTGACTTTTCTCCGGGCGGATTGTCTTTTGTTCCCCTGGATCCAGAAAAGCAGGTAGCCTATTACTTTCCCCGCGCCGAATTAAAAAATAAATCGGAGATAAAAGAAAATAACAGCATCCGCTGGAAATTTGAAATTTTTTCCGACAACAGCGGCGTTTTTATGGAAGAGTTTAAAACCGGCAATTAAAGTCAGGCTTATATCTGGAGAATTATTATGAATTGCAATACAGACTTTTTAAAGATCGGCCCGTGCAAGGTCGAGTATCGGGGAAAAACCGTCGGCGTAACCTTTGGCGAGCCCCGGCTTGACATTATACCCGGGCTGTATGAGGCTAAGTGTTGCTGTACAAAAAGCAAGACCGTTCGCAAAATCGTTACGGATATGAAATTTGTCGTTTCGACGGAACTGAAGGAAACGGATAATGATTTTGCCCGCTTTTTTTCTGTTAAGGCGGAAAGCGGCAAAGTAACATTCGCGGAAAATATATTGAATACCGGCGGAGAGTTATGCTTGTCCCCGATTGACGGGAAACGGAACATTTGTTACTGTTTTCCCAAAGCGGTCCTTGTGCCGAAAGCGGCTTCGGCCGGCGGCTGTTTAAGGTTGAGGTTCGAAGTATATGAAGACCCGGAAGGCATACTGGTCCGGAAAATATCTTGAAACATCAAGCGCCGCCCGAAAAGCGGCGCTTTTTTACAGATTCTCGATCATGTCAATAAGATTCTGTTTATTCGGATTGAAGATAAGATAATTTTTATGGGCGTATTTCTGTATACCCTTGGCGGTTATCTTGTCGAAAGGCCCTTTGAGCAATACCCATTCGTCTTCTTCATCAGCCAACTGGTCCGGAACATACAGTTTGTAGAAATTCCCGTCGATCAGCAAAGCAAGCTTTTCATGTTTGAACTGTATTGACAACTGAATCCATTTGAGGATGCCGCTGTGATCAAGTTTCAGGGACAGATCATAAAAACCTTCACGTTCCCTGGATGGGATGAGTTTCACTTTTTCAATATGCCTGGAATGGAAGAACTGATTTGAGTTTATCCAATATTCACGTCCGTCAAAACTGGTGACTTTCTTCTCCAGGTCTTTGGATCTGGGGTATTTTATAATTTGATGAAGACTAAGGACGTAACTGGTTTGTTCCTTGTTTTTCATCGCGTCTTCGAGAAGTTCGCAGCCAACTGTCAGCGCCAGGGTAAGCGCCGCAAGCGGTAAGAATATTTTTTTGAGCATAGTTTTGCCTCCGATCAGTTTTTTGGGCGTACAGAATATTTTATTTCGTACCCGGGAAAATAATACTATAGCATATCTTCATGCCATTTTCTATAGAAAGAGGCCAAACTAATGTCAAGTTTTTTTGCCGCCAGGCTTTTATCTCCGCCGGAATGCTCAAGAACTTTCTCCATATATAAACGTTCCTGCATTTGCAGATACTTTTTCAGCGAGATAATAGTGTCCAGTTTGTCATCGACGATTTTTCCCCATTTTACTTCCGGTATGACTTCCCTGAATAGCTCATTCGGCAGGTCGTCGCAACTGATCCTGCCGGTTTCGTTAGCCGCGACCAGGCGTTCTATCAGGTTTTCCAACTGGGTAATATTACCCGGCCAGTCATATTCGCACAGAACCGCCAGGGCCTGACTGCTGATATCGACGTTTTTGCTGTTTTTATTTGCGAAACGTTCGAGGAAATCTTCAACAAGCCGGGGAATATCCTTGCGGCGTTCACGCAGGGGCAGCAGGACGATCGGCACCACGTTCAGTTTTTTATACAGGTCTTCGCAAAATTCACGGCTGACAGTCTTAACGTACAGGTCACTGGTCGAACCTACGACTAACCTGATGTCTATATTAACCATTTTTGAACTGCCGTTCCGCTGGATTTTTTTGTTCTGCAGCATGTAGAGCATTTTTATCTGGCTATTCATGGGGAGGGCGTCTATGTTATCGAGGAACACGGTGCCGGAGTTATTTTCTTCAAACACTCCAGGTACGATTTCCGGGGATTCAGCGTCAATATTCCGGACATAACCGAAAAGTTCGGCATCCTCCATATTCCCCGGAAGCGCGGCGCAGTCAAGCTTGGCGAAACCGTATTTGCAGCGTCTGCTTTTGGAATGTATCCTGCGGGCGATAGTTTCTTTTCCGGCGCCGGCTTCGCCTCTAAGCATTACCGGCGAATCGCTCGGCGCGATTTTTTCTACAAGCGCATAGATTTTCAACATTGGCTCCGAAGATGTGACCAGCGTGCTGAAGCCGTCTGTTTTTTGCAGGCTGCGTTTGTACAGGAGATTTTCTATCATGATATTCGCATTGGAAAGAGTTATAGACATCGTCAGGAGCAGGGCATCGGCGTTTAATGGTTTGGTTACGTAAGTAGTCGCCCCGTTTTTAACGGCCCGGTAGGCGATATCCACTTTGTCGGCGTCGGTAAGGACGATGATCGGCAGAAGGTCATGAAAACAATGAACCGAGGCCACCAACTCCTGACTGAGGAGGTTATTTTTGGGAAAATCGATAAATACCAGGTCATAAGATTCTTCACGGATTGCGTTTACTGCCTCACTGCCTTTTGAGAAAGTTGAAACCGTATAGCAATTCCGGCTTAATAAATCACTTAATTCACGGCTTAAGCTGTTGTCCTGACTGAAAACTAATACTTTCGGCATAATCATCTCCTCGCAAATTTAAGAAAATTTAATGATATTCTCCAGTAAAAAATAATTTAGACTCAAATAAATAATCTGTCAAGCCATATGCGCTTTATACTGTATTAATCTGAAAATTTAACATCTATACTACAACCGAGTAGGCCGGCTTTCGATGAAAGCGGCAAAGAGCAACATAATACGGCCTGTCAACGTTTTATGCCGCCGGTCTCATCGAGACGCGGCGCTACTTGGAGCCGCAGTCAAGTTCAAGATAAAAGTTTAAAATCCAACCTAAAACAGTATAATAAAAAATTAAACCGTTAAAAAGAGCTGGTGAGCCTGAACGCAACCAAAGACTGCCGCTGCTTAACAAGCGCAAATTCTTTGAAAAAAGACTTGCAAAATTCGTATCCGGGAATATATTAATTTCATAAAATAAAATTAAAACTTCACAATATGAAGCTATGAAATCTCTTGACAAGGTTTTTGACATAATGGAACTGGTGGCCGGGAGGGAGGGCGAAAGCGTGAGTCCGGGAACGGCGGCGAAGATTTTGAACCTCAACCCAGCCACTTGCGTCCGTTTTATGAAATATCTCTGTAAGCGAGGTTATCTTGAGCAGATTTCCCGCCGGGAGGGGTACGTTACCGGGCCGGCCGGTTTAACTTTTACGGACCGGCAAAGCAAGTATTCGAAAATAATTGAAGCCAGCGAAGAACCGGTGAAAAAACTGGCTGACCAGCTCAATAACTATATGAATATTTCGATACTTTATAATTCCGTCCGGTATTTGCTCTATATGTATTCGTCGCATACCCGCAAAACTTCCGGGGCGAGAAGGATCAGGTTTGATTATGACGTCGCGACGAGTCGCCTGCTGCTTTCCGCCTGCGATGCGGAAACGCGTAACGAAATTATTGATCTGGCAGGTATGCCCGGCGCTTCGTGGGACAATATCAATGACCGGGAAACCCTGTTGAAAGCGCTGGAAAAAACCAGGAAAAGCGCGTGCATAAGTTTCCCCGATCCCCGCACCGGGCAATGGATTATCGGCGGCTTGATTCTTGCCGAAGGTTTTCCCGCGGCCGCAATCGGTTTTGGCATTAACGGCGATGACCCCTCGGAAGCGTTGAAACTGACCCGCAAAACTGTAAAGGAAATAGAAAAAAAACTTAACCGTAAGGAAATAGTCTTTTAAGTTGCGAAGTTGTGAGTTTTTTGAGCGTGAACGGAGTGGTGCGCGGTACCTTGCCTTGCTTCTTTGTAAAGGCGCAAAATCGGCGGCAAAGTGATGAAAAAGTGTTCTGAAAAACAAAAAATCTTTGTTTTTCATGCATATGAAAACGGGGAAAGTGAAAAATTCCCAATAAGTAATTAAAAGCTAATAACATAAACAAAATTACAGAGGGTGCGACTATTGATATAATGTTATAAAAAATGAAGTTTCCGGCATTCTTCGCGAGTAGGAAGAATTGAATCCCGGAGGGATGATTATATAGTAGCCATGGGCGTAAGCCCGTGGAAAATGATACCGTCAGATATCCAAGCTCCGTAGGAGCGACTGATACCGGTTTTGATTAGTCGCTCCTATGGAGCTTGACCAGACAGAAATACGTTTCCCACGGGCTCACGCCCATGGCTACTGAAAAATCGCTCCTGCGGAGCTATATTGAGTTGTGACTTCTTACATTATTCTATAGTCGCACCCATTACAGAACGAAAGTTTTGACAGAACCAAGTTGTGAAAAAGGTAAAAACATAATGAAAATAACAAGTGAAGCTCAAAAAAGAGCCGTAGATTTTTTGGAAAACGAAAAACAGTTTCATCTCGGTATGCTTCCCACCGAACAGGCCAACCCGAAAACCCGCGGACTGGACGAAGTTTTCAAAGCTGACGCCAAAAAGGGTGTGGAAATGCTTTTTACTGTAGACGAGGACATTATTCCGATGGCGGAAAGAATTTTTGCCGGGAAAGAATTCGCCGCCATGCTTGAAAGTTCTTATCAAACAATTATCGGCGGCGGAAAGGTTATTTTTTCCGGCTGTGGAGCTACCGGAAGGCTCAGTATCCTGCTTGAAAGCATGTGGCGGACGTTTTTTAGGAGAACAGAAAAAGACCACCCGGAAATTTTTGCAGAGATCGCCCGTTTTGAAAATACCGTGTTCAGTATCATGACCGGGGGCGATTATGTCTTGATAAAGTCCGTGGAATCGTTTGAGGATTACCCGCAGTTCGGTAAACGCCAGGCGCAGGAACTAAATATCAGTTCAGGCGATACGCTTATCGCCATTAGCGAAGGCGGTGAAACTTCGTCCGTGCTCGGCTCGCTTGCCGAAGCGGTCAGGGTGGGGGCAAACGCTTTTCTGCTTTTTAACAACCCGGCGGAAATCCTGCGTGAACACATAGAACGTTCGCGGGAAGCTATCGATAACCCGAACGTAACTGTACTCGATCTTTTTTGCGGGCCTATGGCGGTGGCCGGTTCAACCCGGTTGCAGGCGACCAGCAGCGAACAGCTTGTCGCCGGGGCAATGCTGGAAAAAATCCTGTGCCGCATCCTCAGGGAAAATCTTTCACCGGGAAACGCGGCGTTGTTTCCGGAATCAGATATTGACTATGCCGCGGCGACAGCGGAAATAATCAGGACTCTGGAGAGCGCTTCTGCGCTGAGGATAATTGCGGAATACATCCGTTTTGAAGAAAAAACTTACCGGGCCAAAGGGCTGATCACTTATTTTGCCGATGAATTCCTGATCGATATTTTTACCGACACTACGGAGCGGGCCCCGACTTTTATGCTGGCGCCGTTCAGAAAATTCGATGATCTCAAAATGCTGCCGTCATGGGCTTTTGTCAAAACGCCGTTTTTTTCCACTCCCGACGCCTGGCTGCATTATCTCGGTCGTCCCCTGCGTTGTTTGGAATGGACAACGGATGACTACATTGAAATGCGGGCTCCGGAAAAAGTCGTTAACAACCAGCCCGCGATCAGCAGAAAGGAAATGTACCGTTTCCTGATCGGCAATGAGGAGGAAAAATGCCGTTTCGAATCCCCGGCGAGCGCCGCCGTAAGCATTTTTTCAGGCAACGAGTTCAAAGGGCAAGCCCATAGGGTTGGGGATTTCGCGCAGCGCCGGACCTTAATAATCGGCGATGCCGCGAACGCCCAGCGGGACGTTTTCGCAATTCCCGGCGCAATAAGGCGGACAAACCTCAGGTTGCCTGAACATATGCAGGTTAAGCTGGTAATGAATGTGATTTCTACCGGCGTCATGGTCTGCATGGGCCGGGTCAAAAGCAACTGGATGAGCTTTGTCAGCATGTCCAACAAAAAACTTGTTGACCGCAGCATCAGGCTGATTGCCGAGCTCGCCGCCATCAGCTACGAGGAAGCGTGTTATGCTCTTCATCAATCCATAGTGGAATTGGAAAAGATGGATTTTACCGGCAAAGAAGAACCGTCACCGGTTCAGTATACGCTGGAAGCGTTAAAAAAATAAAAACCGAAAATAATGTCGAATTTCGTGAGTGGATGGGCGCTGAAACCTTGCTTATCGCCTTAGGGTTGGGGCCGCGGAGTTTTTATTGTAAAGTTTTTTGCCGAATAACGCGTTATATTTTTGACTTTCCTGAAAAACCGTTTATATTACTCTTTCCGATTTGTAATGGCATTCTTTATGGGTGAAGTGTATCCGTTTCGAGTGTCCGTAGATAATAACTTTTTTCAAAAAAGGGTAAAAACAATGATTAAAGTTGGTATTAATGGATTTGGTCGTATCGGCCGTCTTGTTTTCCGTGCCGCACAAAACCGTGATGATATCGAAATTGTCGGGATTAACGACCTCCTCGATGTGGACTATATCGCGTATATGCTCCGCTATGATTCAGTACACGGCAAATTCAAAGGCGAAATTTCCGTCGCTAACGGCAACCTCGTCGTCAACGGCAAAGAAATCCGCATTACCGCGGAAAGAAACCCGGCCGACCTGAAATGGGACGCCGTCGGCGCTGAATTTGTCGTCGAGTCAACCGGTTTGTTCCTGACTGCTGAAAAAGCCCAGGCTCACATTGCCGCCGGAGCAAAAAAGGTTGTTATGTCCGCTCCTTCCAAAGACTCCACTCCCATGTTCGTTATGGGCGTCAACGAAGACAAGCTGACTCCTGACATGACTATCGTTTCCAACGCTTCATGCACAACCAACTGCCTGGCTCCTATCACCAAGGTGCTTAATGACAATTTCGGCGTTGTCGAAGGCCTGATGACTACGATTCACGCTACTACGGCTACCCAGAAGACCGTTGACGGTCCGTCCATGAAAGACTGGAGAGGCGGACGTTCAGCCCTGAACAATATCATTCCGTCTTCAACCGGCGCCGCCAAAGCTGTCGGCAAGGTCATTCCTGAACTGAACGGTAAACTTACCGGTATGGCTTTTCGCGTTCCGACTGTTGACGTTTCCGTAGTTGACCTGACCTGCCGCCTGGCAAAACCGGCTGCCTACGATGAAATCAAAGCCGCGATGAAAGCCGCTTCCGAAGGCCCGATGAAAGGCATTCTCAGTTATACTGAAGAATCCGTTGTTTCCCAGGACTTCGTCGGTGAAGTCTGCACCTCCAATTTCGATGCGGACGCCGGTATCGCCCTGAACGACAACTTCGTAAAGATCGTTTCATGGTATGATAACGAATGGGGCTACTCTAACAAGGTATTAGACCTCATCGCCGCTATGGCCGCTCTCTAATATTTGAGCGTCAAAGCTTTATTGTAGAGTCAGACCCGGAGAACCATTTTACTGGACTTCGGGTCTTTTTGTAAAAAAGTACGGAGTAAAATTATGAACCTGAACAAAAAAACTGTTAAGGACATCGATTTAAAAGGTAAACGCGTCGTTATGCGCGTCGATTTCAACGTTCCCCTTAAAGACGGTCAAGTTGCCGACGATACCCGTATCCGTGCGGCTTTGCCGACAATCAAGTATATTCTCGAACAGGGCGCTTCCCTGACCCTGCTTACTCACCTCGGACGTCCGAAAGGCGAAGTAAACCCGGAATTTTCCGTTAAACCTGCCGCGGACTATCTTGCCGGTCTGCTGGGACAGGATGTCAAATTCGTTAACGACTGCGTTGGCGAAGAAGTCGTCGCCGCTTCAAAAGCGTTGAAACCCGGCGAAATCATGTGTTGTGAAAATACCCGCTTTCACAAAGAGGAAGACATGAAATGTAAAGGCGATGCGGATAAAATCGCCGCCCAGAAAGCGTTTGCCGCAGAACTCGCCAAGCTTGGTGACGTCTACGTCAATGACGCTTTCGGTACAGCTCACCGGGCGCATGCTTCCACCGCCATCATAACCGAATTTATCGATAAGGCCAACTGTGTCGCCGGTTTCCTGCTGGACAAGGAAATCAAGTATCTCGGCCAGGCGGTGGCTAACCCGGAACACCCCTTTGTCGCCATCATCGGCGGAGCCAAAGTTTCCGGCAAACTCGAAGTTATCACTTCCCTTATTGAAAAAGTTGATACTATCCTGATCGGCGGCGGAATGGCTTATGCTTTCCTCAAGGCGCTCGGCCATTCCATCGGCGCTTCGCTTTGTGAAGATGAACTGCTCGACGTAGCCAGGGAAACCATCGCAAAGGCAAAGGCAAAAGGCGTTAAATTCCTTCTGCCTGTAGACAATAAAATCGCGGACAGCTTTTCTAACGACGCCAACACCGAAATCGTCGGACTTGATATTCAGGACGGTTGGATGGCGCTGGATATTGGCCCGAAAACCATAGAAATGTACGTCGATGAAATACTTGAAGCCAAAACCATTGTCTGGAACGGTCCGATGGGATGTTTTGAAATGCCCAATTTCGCCGACGGCACCATGGTTGTCTGTTCCGCGGTAGCTGACAGCGGCGCCGTAAGCATTATCGGCGGCGGCGATTCGGTTGCGGCCGTCAATCAAAGCGGGCTGGCTGACAAGATGAGTCACATCTCAACCGGCGGCGGCGCTTCGCTTGAATTTCTTGAAGGCAAAGAACTTCCCGGCGTATGCGTTCTGGCTGACCGCTAAGAAAAATCAATGATTGCAAAAGGTATGCTTGCAGCCTTTTGCAATTTTTTTATTAAAGAAAAAATAAACTGTCACAACCCTATCAAGTTTTATTGATTTTTAAAACCCTTTTAATTTTTTTGCAAGCTATTGGTTATAAGTGGTTTCTGGAATTGTATATTGATAGCATTCAAATTTTATTTATATGCAATATTGTTGTGCTATTTATGCTGATAAATCTTTAACTTGTTGATAATTAAATATTTGTGTGTTTTAAAATATTTGGCACAGAACTTTCTATATCTGATTATACATGTGTTAAGAAGGCAGTAGTTTGAATTTAGAGGTTTTTTGAGGAGAGTAGCGTAGAAGGACGGGAGGAGTACGTTTGCCGAGACCGGTTGTTTTATGAACAGTCGGATCTCGGCTCCTTTTTTTACCGTTTTCTCATTGGATATCTCTTTCAGGGATAAATATTATTCCGATTGCAACTTGGCGCGATAGTATTGGAGCCGGAAATACATAAACTGTTTTGCGGTGTTAAACGCAAAAGTCGCGGTGCAGAGTATGGGTCTACACACGCGACTATTCTTTCCTGTACAGAATATAAAACAATTTCTTATGCTATAAGATCAGATCGTAAAGTCCTTGTTTTCTGATTTATCCGCACCAGTCATTTATGGTCATGGCCAGGATTTCAATGCATTTCAGGTATTCCGACAAACTCACATGTTCATCGGCGCTGTGTGCCTGTTTTAAACTGCCGGGCCCGAATATCACCGTAGGCACTTTTCCCACGTTATTGAGTATTCGCGCATCGGCCCCGGACGGTAGGCCGGAAATTTCGCTTTTCCCGTTGAGCTGCAAAGCCTTTTCGCCGATTTTTCCGACAATTGGATGTTTCGGATCGGTTTCATAGGGAGAAGTGTTCAAGGTCCAGTTTATTTCCGGCGGATTTTCCTGAAACCATACGTCCCCGACGCTTTTTATACAGTTTTCCACTTCTTCGCGAACTTTAGCCGCGTCTTCATGCGGCAGGTATTTGATATCGATTTTCAACTCGCATTCTTCCGGTACGATAGATGCCCCGACACCGCCTTTTATTTCGCCGAACATAATTGTCGGCGCAGGCAGGAAGCGGTGTTTTTTCCGCGCCAGCCATTCTTTTTCCAGTTCAGACAGCGCCGTCATGATTTTCATCATTTTTTCAATGGCGTTTACTCCGTCCCATTTCATGGACGCATGGGTGGCGCGGCCGGAAGTTTTGAGCGTGAGGTGCATAGCGCCCCGATGGCAGGTCAGGATTTTCAAGTCAGTCGGTTCGGTGATAATGGCGGCATCCGCCCGGTATCCTCGATCAACACATGCCAGCGTTCCGTTGCCGCCGCCTTCCTCATCGACGACACATTGAATGATTATGTCGCCTTTCAAATCGATTTTCGCTTCCCTGAGGCATTGTACAGCCATAATCATGGCCGCCACCCCGGCCTTCATGTCGGCGGTTCCGCGGCCATAGATCAAGTCACCATCGATTTCCCCGGCGAACGGATCGTGTTGCCATTCGCGCGGATCGCCGATATCGACGGTATCCACATGCCCGTTAAGGATA
>JBAYCO010000012.1:0-20401 GCA_041668685.1 Victivallaceae bacterium
AAACAGATGTAGCCGCCCCTGTCCCCAGGGGCGTAAGGAACGTTACATGAGAATTAAACTCAGGAATTTCATTAACGTCTCCCGCTCCCCTATGGGGAGCTTTTTCAATGCCGGGTTCTTTGAGCCCGGTTTTTTACTTTCCTTGACATCGCGATACTGAAGTACTATGTTAATATTACTGCGGGAACATAACCATTTCAGGAGAGGATTATGGAAGAGTACTATGTAGACAAAAACGCGCAGAACGGGGAACACGTAATTCACACTGCGACCTGTTCCTGCCTCGATTCGGTTGACAACAAAGAAAACCTCGGCGCATTCTTCAGCTGTCAAAGTGCGGTTCAGGAAGCGGAAAGGCGGGGGTATAATGCTAACGCCTGCAAAATATGCTGTGTTTCCTGTCATACGGAATAGTTTGAACATAACTTAACTAATCCCGCGGAACAGAGTCGTCTGAAGCCAGGACGGCTCTGTTTATTTTTGAGGACTAATCCTCCAAGGTGTATTCCTGGTAGTTTTTGATAGCCTTGGTAAACTTCAGGTCTTTGGAAGAACTGCCCCGGACATTGTATATGTAGTAATCTTTCAGATCTTTGCCCACGCTCACGACATGCCCGTCGACAAAGAAAATATTCGCAAGATTTTTATGGCGCATAGTTATATGGGGAGCGCTGGTGCCTATGCCGCTGTAATGTATGTATTCATTGCTGCTGATTGTTCCACAGTCTCCGCCTAATACGCTGCAGCTTGGTGAAATAAACCTTTTCAGCGGAATGGGCAGAGTCGGGTCCACCTGATCCGGATTCTTTACGGTTCCGATCGTTGTAAATATAAAAGGATAATCTCCTTTTATGGGGCCGGTCAGGGCTTGGCCGTAAGACCCGGCTCCCTCCAACGTAGAAACCTGCTCTTCAGGACAAAATAATATAGACTCGCTTTTCAGGTACCCCTGGCCTATAGGCGCTGATTGGATCCATGATACTCTTTCGGCGTCGCGATAGGGTTTTATCAAATCTTCCGGCAACATGGCGGTAGACCATTCCGTTCCGCCGTAGGCAAACTCGTTGAAATCAGCAGCGTAAAGCAGATAACTCGCGCCAATCTGTTTTTGCTTATTGATACATGATATTAATTTCGCTTTTCTTCTGGCATTTAAGAGCGCCGGCAGCAATATTGCCGCCAGAATGCCGATAACCCCTATGACCATGAGCAATTCGATGAGTGTGAACCTGCGCTTTCCGCTTTTCATTCTCCTATCTCCATATTATAAATATATAGTTCAATCCCTGACGTATAATATATTATTTTAACAAAAGGAAGAGAAAATTGCAAGTTAAGTAGTGAATAAATTAAGATATAGTTCGGTTGTTCTTTCGGAATTGCCATGGAGAACAGTTGTATACGCGCCGGAACTGGCGGGCGAAATAATTGGAATCATGGAATCCGCATTGAACGGTTATTTCTCCGACTGAATCCTGGGTTTCGACCAATAATCCGGCGGCTTTCTGGAGGCGGATGCGGATCAGGTAATCAATCGGCGAATATCCCACCACGTTCTTGAAAGTGGCGATCAGTGAACTTTTTGACATACCGGCCACTTTGGTAAGCTGCTCGATCTTCCAGTCTTTTTTGTACTGGGTTTCCAGCCTGCTGATAATTTTACCTATCCGGTAAAGGGCTTGAGCCTGGGGAATTTCAACTTTCGAATACTGCCGTGAAAAGAGGACCATCAGTTCAAGCAGCATGCTGAGCATCAGGCTGTCATAACCGGGCAGTTGTTTATCCTGTTCATCCCGTATTCGGTGAATAATGGTTTCGGCATGCGCCAGCAGGCGGCGGCTGATCCGCAGACGGCTTTTAAAGCGGTGCCGCCGCCGGTAGGCCGGTTCCAGCAGGAACATTGCGTTGTAACCGGCATCGTTCTGCAGGTTTTTGAACGAATGCTGCAAGCGGCGGGCGTCATACATGATATTATGCATGCTCAGGCCGTGGCGTTCCTTGAAATAATGTCTGGTTTTTCCCTGGAAAACGAAAATGTCGCCGGCTGATACCGGATAATCGATGCCGTCAATGGAATGAATGCCGTAGCCTTCGGTGATGATCACCAGTTCGGCGAAATCATGCCAGTGATCAATATCCGTCAGGTCTCCCGGATGCTGGTAATGCTGGTCGCCATGGATACTCCTGAGAGCTATCGGGTAGGCGTTTTCCCTGAAAAAATCTTTGCTTAATGCCTGTATTGCTTTCATTTTTTCCGTTTTTTGGAATATCGTGCTATTCTTTTATAATATCGTCAAGGTGCGGTGAAAAGTCAAATGTTATTTTAATCATAATGTTTAACCAGTAACCTGCTAAGGAGGTATTATCATGGCCGGTACTTTCAGATTTTCATTCGGTCCCTGGAACATTCACGAAGGAGCCGACCCTTTTGGCCCGCAAGTCAGGGAATCAATCGCTTTTAACGACAAACTGAAAACTTACAAGGAACTGGGGTTTGACGGTGTGCAATTCCATGATGATGATGCGGTTCCGGAAATGAATAAGCTGAGCCAGTCGCAAATTGTCAGCGAGGCGAAAGCGGTAAAAGCCAAGCTTGACGATAAAGGTTTGACTGCTGAATTCGTCGCTCCGCGCCTCTGGGAAGACCCGCGCACTATTGACGGCGGTTACACCAATAACGACCCGAAACTGCGCGAATACGCCATTGAACGCAGCAAACGCTGTATTGATATCGCCAAGGCTTTGGGAACTGATAATATCGTCCTGTGGCTGGCTCGCGAAGGCACTTATATCCGGGAAGCCAAAGATTCCGTATGGGCGGTTGAAAAAATAGTTGAAGCCCTGCAAGCTATGCTGGATTACGATCCCGATATCCGCATTATGATCGAGTCCAAACCCAATGAACCGATGGACCATACTTATATTCCTACTATCGGACACGCCATCGGGCTGGGACTTCTGACCACCGCCCCGGAAAGAGTAGGTTCGCTTATCGAATCAGCTCACGCTATCCTTGCCGGACTCGACCCGTCCGACGAAATGGGTTATGCGCTGGCGCATAAAAAACTCTGGAGCGTTCACCTGAACGACCAGAACGGTCTGAAGTTTGACCAGGACAAGACTTTCGGCGGCGTTGATTTGCGCCGGGCCTTGAACCAGGTGCGCATACTTGACAAACGCGGCTTCGGCAACAACGGCGAATGGGTCGGGCTTGACGTCAAGGCTATGCGTTCGCAGAAAGCGGAAGTTGCCTGTAAGCACCTTGCCAACAGTAAAAACATCTTCCTGAAACTGTTGGCGGTGAGCCGCAGTCTCGACGACGCGAAAATCGAACAGCTTCGTGCGGAAAGAGATTACGAAGAACTGGAAATGTTCATAGTTAATTCATTATTGAATAACTGATTCGGTTAAGTTTTAGACAAATATGCGCAAAAAATAGAATTTTTCATAAAAAAATACTTTTTGCTAATTGATGCCGTATTTTTTAACCGTTATTTTAGATTGTTGAATATTTTTTAATAAACCGGAGACAAGTAAAATGAAACGCAAACTTAAAATGGGTATGGTCGGCGGCGGCCCCGGCGCTTTTATCGGAGAGGTTCACCGGAAAGCGGCGCGCCTGGACGGTAAAATCGAAGTTGTGGCCGGAGCTTTTGATATTGATCCGGCAAAAAGCCGACAGATGGGCGAAGAACTTAAACTTGATTCTTCCCGGATTTACGATAATTATCAGGAAATGTTTGCCGCCGAGGCCGCGCTTCCCGCAGACGAGCGTATTGATTTTGTGTCTGTCACCACGCCTAACAACTGGCATTTCCCGATTGCCAAAGCCGCGCTCGAAGCCGGATTCCACGTAATGTGCGAAAAACCCATGACCATGACGGTAGCGGAAGCTGTGGAATTGAAAAAAGTTGTGGAAAAAAGCGGAAAGGTTTTCGGGTTGATGCATACTTATCCCGGTTATCCGATGGTCAAACTGGCCAAAGACCTGGTTAAGCAGGGAAAACTGGGTAAAGTCAGGAGAGTCGTTGTCAGTTATGTTCAGGGCTGGCTGGCGAAGGCTATTGAAAAAGACGGACAGATGCAGGCTTCGTGGCGCACCGACCCGAAACAGAGCGGCGCAGGAGGCTGTGTCGGCGACATCGGAACCCATAGCGCCAACCTGGCCGAATATATTACCGGAGCCGGAATAACTGACATTTGCGCCGATCTGAATTCGTTTGTCGAAGGGCGCGTGCTGGATGACGACGGCAACTATTTGCTGCGAATGGAGAACGGCATAAGGGGCGTTATATATTGCAGCCAGATAGCCGTAAGCGAAGAAAATAACCTGAGCATCTGGGTTTACGGCACTGAAGGCGGAATCGAGTGGCACCAGGTAAACCCGAATCAGTTAGTGGTAAAGTCTATCGGCAAAGCGAATGAGATATGGGAACGCGGTACTGATTACGTTAATAATTTGAGCGCCGCCGCTGCGCACTGTACCCGTGTGCCTGCCGGACATCCGGAAGGCTATCTGGAAGCGTTCGCCAATCACTACAATAATTTCGCGGATACCATTCTCGCGCGGGAAGCCGGAGAGACTCCTGATGCGCTGGTGCTTGACTTTCCGGGTGTTGATGACGGGATCAAGGGTATGGTATTTATTGAAAAAATCGTTGAGAGCGCGAAATCCGGACAGAAATGGATAAAATTATAATAAATTACTCGTCCGTGTTCGTCCGTGTTCTAATCCAACAAAAAATAAGGAACATTAAATTATGAGCAGACCTGTAACTATGTTTACCGGGCAATGGGCTGATCTGCCCTTGAAGGAACTGGCGAAAAAAGCCGCCGGCTGGGGTTATGACGGGTTAGAACTGGCTTGCTGGGGCGACCATTTTGACGTCGAAAAAGGGGCTGAAGATCCGGCTTATTGCGAACAGCAGAAAGCCGTCCTTGCGGAAAACGGCCTGAAGGTATGGTCCATCAGTAATCATCTTGCCGGACAGTTGATCTGCGACCCCAATAATGATTCGCGTTCGGATATGTTTGCGCCGCCGGAACTGGCGGGAGACGCCGAAGGCAAACGCCAATGGGCGGTTCAGCAGATGAAATATGCCGCGCAGGCCGCGAAAAACCTTGGAGTCGGAGTCGTTAACGGTTTTACCGGTTCGTCGATCTGGCATATGCTTTACAGTTTTCCGCCCGCCGGCGAAAAAATGCTTGATGACGGCTTTAAGTTTTTTGCGGACATGTTCAATCCTATTCTGGACGTTTTTGGCAAATGCGGCGTAAAGTTCGCGCTGGAAGTTCATCCGACGGAAATAGCCTTTGACATTATCACGGCGAAACGAGCTTTGGAAGCGCTTGACAACCGCCCCGAATTTGGTTTCAATTTCGATCCGAGCCATCTTTTATGGCAAATGGTCAATCCGGTTAAATTTCTTCAGGAATTTCCTGATCGGATTTATCATGTCCACATGAAGGACGCGGCTTTGCAGTTGGACGGCAGAACCGGTATTCTGGCGTCGCATCTGGATTTCGGCCGGCCCGGCAGGGGCTGGGATTTCCGCAGTCTCGGACACGGGGACGTGGATTTTGAAAACGTTATTCGCGAACTTAACCGCCTTGGTTATACCGGTCCGCTGTCGGTGGAATGGGAAGACTGCGGCATGGAACGCGAATACGGCGCCGGGGAAGCCTGCGAGTTCGTCAAAAAAATTGATTTTGCTCCTTCAAACGTCCAGTTCGACGCCGCGTTTGATAATTAAACGTATTTTTTTATTGATTAGGATTTGCTTTTTCATTTCTTTAAATTAAAGTAAGGACTCATCAATAAATGCGAGTGTAGCTCAGTTGGTAGAGCATCACGTTGCCAACGTGATTGTCGACGGTTCGAGTCCGTTCACTCGCTCCATTTTTTTTGCCCTCAAATTACTAATCATCAATAATATTGACCAGTTCACGAGCTTCCCAGGGGCTTAAACCCGCTCCTGATACCGCCAGGTTTCCCATCTGCTGATGAATCGTTTTGATTTGCAGGCGCCGCGCTTGCGCTTCCGGCGCATCCAGTGTACATTGTCCCATGGTGTTTTTCCTTTTTTATTTTTGATTTCGACTTCGAAAAATAAAGGTTAAACACCAGCTTTCAAGTCTTATTCAGAACTTACCGGACAAATGTCCTAATCGTAAATAAGGGTAATACTCATTAATAAGGGTAATGATAAGGGTATTAGGAGCCGGGCAATCCTCGTCCGATGTTTCCACAGACGCAAAACATTGGGATCGTTAAAACTTTCAATTATTTTCAGGACTTCGAGTTCAGATTCCTTGAAACATAAAATTTCCTGAAAATCAGACCTTGACCGGGACATTTTGCCTGGGCCAGAATGTGGACAATAACCATTGGGAAGTGTTTTCCCGGGAACCTTTGGGATAGTCGGCAAATATCGGGCCGATAGAGGTTTTAATCCTTATTTCGACTTTTGCGTCCCTGCGTTTTAATTTCTGCGGAACAGTCCAGATATAAGGCGCCCATAGACGGGTTCCGAGCGAATGTCCGTCAATAAGTATTTCGATAGCCATTCCCTTATAGTCTAAAGTCAAATTGCTGCAGCCTGACAAGTTTAAGGTATTTGTAAATACAACGGTCCCGGCATATTGGCAAAGATTGTTTTTGAAGAAATCGGCAATGAGCGCTTTTTTCGGTAAATTTTTGATGGTTTTATTTTGAGATACCGCGAATTTGCCGGCAATGAAAACTAACGGCAGATACGGCAGTTCCTTCGCATCGTTGACCAGTTCCAGTTTATGGATGCCCTTACCCAGCCTGGTCAATGAAGTTGAGCGATACAGGTTTTTTATTCCTTCGGGAAGAGAATCGCACTTCCTGTCTGGGCTGATTAAAACGCCATCCAGTTTTATTTTTACCGGGCCGTTATGTTCCCGTAAATGGAAAGAAAGAATCGTGTCGGTCTCGCATTCGAAGGTAGTATTTTGTTTATCTGCAAATACGGGCCGTAAAGTATTGTTGTCCTCCAGACTGCAAAAAAACGGATAAGAACTAAGTGCAAGCGTCTTTCCGGTAACTTCCCGCCGGTGCGGAAAAACTTTGACGTCATGTATCGGCATATTAAAGCTTGTTCCGTCCAGCGATACGTTTTTCAGGTATTTCCCGGAGGTGTTTACAATGCAGTGGGAACCGTCGTCAAAGGTTTTTAACAGAATATTTTTCACCAGTCTGCCATTCTTGTACTTGAGAGCGCTGCGCCGTTTCAGGCTGCTTTCCAGAAAATCCAGAATCTCCTGAATATCCATCATCTGTTTTCCTGAATGTTCTTCCAATACTCCGTCATTGTTCAAACTTAATACCACGGAATAATTTTCGTCCGGAGTTTCTTCATGGCTGATTACGCGGAATTCCCATTGGGCGTTAAGTAATCCGCGTATTAAATCGAGGTAGTCGATTTTTAAAACAGGAGCGTGTTCAGGATTCCAGTTGGCGCAAAATGCTTTTTGCGGGTAACGCAGCGCGATTTTGGCGGTTGACGGTTTTTCGGTCAGGGCGGCGGCGTTTGCCGCCTCTTCATTCAGCTGCCCGATGTGGCAGAACCAGGGCTGCGCCGGCGCAATGGGGTTGTAATAATAAGGCTTGATGACATTGCCTCTGGCGTCCAGGGCCGATACGGCCGTGACAAAATGGTTGACGCCGTGAAGAGCCGCCAGGTAAATTATTTCGCGCATTTTGGCGAAAGTCATATCCGACGGGCCTAATGCGAAAAGTTCTGCTATGGCTTTTAATCCGGGACGCGGAATCGCGCTTTCCAACAGTTTGAAAGTACCCCATTCTATATTGCTGAATTTATCAAAAGAACAGATTTCATCGATGCCGGGCATTGAAAACGCCCGCATTGCGGCAACCGGGTCGCCGTTCGCCTTTATTGAATTCCACGGTAAATTTTCATGCAGAAGGTGTCCGGTGAATAAAACTCCTTTAGCATCGCACCATGCCCTGATTTTTCCCATGAATGCGTTCCGGAACCTGTTGCCCAGCAAAAAGTAATAGGCGGACCAGAGTTCCGGGAGAACTTTTCCCGACAAATAAAGTTCAAAGTCCGGCAGCAGTTCCCGGCCGGTCAGGTCCCGGTAGTCATTTTCCAGGCCGTTATAGTAAATCGCTTCGAGAGCGTTGCCGGAAACCGTATGCGTTGCGGCATACATAAAGCTCGGTTCATCGGTAAAAAATCCTTTGATTGTATTTCCGAAATACTGGCCAAAATGTTTATAGTAGACCTCGTGGGTCAAGCTGATAAAACATTCCATTGCGTCCGGATTGAGTATATCGGCATATAATGGAATATTAATTTTCGTCCAGTAATATTTCCTTGGAGATTTTTCCTCTTTTCCATCTCCAAAGTAATGATCGGCAAACGCGACAAGCTTTTTCAACGCGAAATCTTCGTTCTGTTGAATGACTTTGCCCTTGCATCGTCCGCTGGGCCAGTTATATTCGTCATAAATCCAGATCGCCATGTCGTGTTTGTGCGCATATTCGATAATATGGCGGCAGATTTCCAGCCATTCCGGGCCCATGTATTCAACTTCCAGACCGCTGCGGGCATAAATCATGAACTGGTTGATTCCCGCGTTCAGATATTGTTCCAGATTACGGTGCAGGTCTTCTTTGGTGGGGGCTCCGGTTATAGCTCCCATTGGAATTAACGGTCTGTATTTCATGCCTCCAGTCTCCATGTTTTTCCGGTTCGGAATTTATTTACAAACTTATCTGTGAGAATATTTCTTTCTTCAAGGTGTACGAGACACGCCCTTTGGCAGGCGGCTCCGCATAGTGAGGAATTGTATCCGAAACGTACTTGGGGATAGGCTTCGTTCCATAGTGGTTTGTAACGTTCTATATCTTCCCTGGTGAACCGTTTTTTACCGTTAAGGACTTCTTCGCCGTCCGGCATGCTTTCTACCGTTTCCGGGGAAAGGAACGGATTGGTTTTTACGTCGGCGCCCATCCGGTAGGCGGTGCATTGCCATTCGTCGAGCTCGCCTGATTTTGAAATCGCTTTGCCGGGACATGCCGCAATGCATTTCCCGCATTTGTCGCAAAGATGCTCTTCACATATGGCGTCCGGTTCAAGTTCGGCATCGGTCAGGATAAAAGCGAACCTCTGGAACGGGCCGAAACGTTTGGTAAGGAAAAAACCTCCGAGGCCGATTTCTCCCATGCTGCATATATAGGCAGCCTGTTTGAAATCCATCATTACGTCGGGAGCCGGTTTGCCTTCGGCGACTGGTTCGGCGCTGTTTACTTTAAAAACAGGGGCGTGTTCCGGGTTATTACCGGGATCTTCTCCCCTGCGCCGGTCCGGGATGCTTCGCTGAACCACTCCTTCAAAGCCGCAGTCTTCCAGCAGACACGAAACTTTGCGTAATACGATGGGTGCGTGCACTTCGTCAATATGGACGATTCCCACTTCGGGGAACTGGTAAAAATGAGTTCCTTCCTCAACGCCGCGCAGAGAGCCGCGAAGCACCCTGAAGCCCAGTCCGATGATTGATTTGGCCTTGGGGGCAATGAAACGCGGGTCATTTTCGGGAGGAACGCCCGCAAAACGTTCCATCGATCCTATTCCGACCAGGTCCGCGCCGTTTTCCAGCGCGAAATCTTTTATGATTTTTGAGTTTAATACTTTCATATTTCCAGTTTCCATGGTTTTTTATCCCTGAATTGATTTTTGAATTTACGTTTCAGAACCCCGCGCTTTTCCATTGAGTTCAAACAGGCTCGCAGGCAGCCTCCGCATTTCGGCGGATTATAAGTTCCGGGTTCGGGAGGGTAATATTTATTGACGGCGCTGTTTATGTTCGGGTATTCTTCAGAAGTTATGGTTTCCTTTTCGCCCCTGATTATTCTGTCCCCGTCCGGGATATCCTTGAACGCGTCTCTCGGCAAAAACGGATTGCTTGCCTTGTTGGCGCCGATATAATAGGCGAAACATTTCCATTCGTCGATTTTTCCCCAGCTTATTTCATGACCGGCTATTTTGACTTTTATCGATTCGTCGCGGGCAATGCATTTTCCCGGACAATGGGCGACGCAGGCCATACAGTTATTGCAGAGTTTGTCACCGTCGTAAATAGGATCCGGCTCCAGTTCGGCGTCGGTCAGGATGAACGCCTGACGGTTCATGGGGCCGAATTCCGGGGTCAGGAACATTTTGCTGTAACCGATCTCTCCCAGCCCGCAAATATACGCGGCCAGCCTGAAATGAATAAATACGTCAGGAGCCGGAATATCCGGCGCTATTGACCTTGCGTCTAAAGTCCTTTTGTTAGGGGACGAGTCAGTGCCTCCGGACTCTTCCCGGTGCAGTTCCGGGGATTCTTCCCTTCCGGGTTTGCCGGTCATATCCGACAGCGCTCCGCGTCCGCCGGTATTGCGGTATATGATTCCTTCAAATCCGTGATCTTCAATAAATTTTGCCGTATTATAAAGAACCGACGGCGCATAAATTTCATTTATTCCGCCGTATCCCATTGAAGGATACTGAAAAAAATGAGTTCCTTCTTCGCATCCCCGGATATATCCCCTGGGGATTCTGAAAATCATTCCTATCAGGCTCTTTGCGCGCGGCGCGATATAGCGGGGATCCATTTCTTTCGGCGCGCCGTCAAAGCGGTCGAGCGAGCCGATCCCGACCGCATCGGCGCCAAGGTCCAGAGCCGCTTTCTTTACCATTTCAGCGTTTAACATTTTTCATTACCTTTTTGCAATAATTATCATATTCACATTCCGGCAGGTTGTTCAGCCCGCTTTGCCAGGAAGCGGGAAACCTGGAATTATCGATAAAGCCCAGCCCGGAAAAATCCGGCTCACATAAACTCAGCATATTACCGTCGTGTTTTCTGCTGACATAACTTTCTATGACGACTTCCGGGCGGCGGTGGCTGCGCGTCGCCAGTTTTATGCCGTCAACCAGCCCTTTATACGAATCGATGTCCTCCGGGCGCACCCACGTACTGTCCCGCAAAAAAGAAAGTTCATTTTGAGGGTCGGCAAGATATTGCCAGCAGACTCCCCTGAAGTTCGTCCAGGCGTTTTCCTGGCAGGCAATTTCCCTTTCATGAGCGACGAGGTTGTCGTGAAAAGTATGCGCGGAACAAAATCTCAAACATCCGCTGTTTGCGAGCATATAGAGTTTCTTTCCGTTTTTTACGCACCATTCTTTCAGTTTCTTTATTTTATGGGGCGTTCGGTTTAATTCTCTTTGCAGATAAAAACTGTCAAAGTAGTTTTTTACATATTCCATACCAGGAACAGTCCCGATTCCCATATTGACCGATGCTTTGATTTCCAGTTCAGGATAACGCTTTTTTATAAGCTGTGCCGCAAATAACGAAGTTGTTGTTATGGCTTCCAGCCCGATTAAAGTAAATACATTGTCAATTGCGGAAAACAGATTTTCCGCAAAGTTGACGGAAATCGCTTTTTCACCATAGCAGTTGGCGTTCAAAAGCATATTTAGTCTTATTCCGTTTTTATGTATTGCCTTCAGTTCATCCAGCATCTGTTCCTGTTCTTCTTGACAGCGGATGCTGTTTCCGCGTCCGTCCGCAAGGTCCAGCCACGGGAAATACACTTCTTCAATATGACCGGAAAACGCTTCAACAGTCTCCCGGCATTTGTATAAGTCAGGCAGATAATACCCTACAGAAAATTTTAAATTACAGGTCATTCTGAATTTTTTTTGCGGTTGCTCTAAGTAGTTCCACGCGTTCTTCCGGGATGATTTCCCCGCTGTCCAGGTATGCGGTGGGGAGCGCCTGTCCCAAAGCGCCGACGAATTTCCCGTTTTTGTCGTATACGGCAATGCCCAGGGCCGATATTCCGGTGGAGCATTCGTCCCGGCTTAACGCATAACCGGAGGTTTTAATACCTTTTATTTCAGCGGCCATTTCAGCGGGGCTTGTGATTGTCCTGCCGGTAAACTTTTTAAAAGGATTCTGACGGGCCAGTTTCTCGAACCAGTCAATTCCTCTTTCCGCGATAATTATTTTCCCTACGGCGGTACAGTGCATTTTTTCAAGCCATTCCTGTTTGTCGGACACCACCAGTTGGCCTTTGCCCATCGAGACGGATATGCAATACAAGGAACGATGATGCTCAACTCCGAAAAAAGCGGTATCCCCGGTGTTTTCCGAAAGCTTTTGCACGTGGTTTTTGACGACCTGGCGCAAATCCTCGAAAACATCGGAAATTACCCGGCAAAGCTTGAAACATTCCGGGCCCAGTACGTAACGGCTGTTGTCATCCTGCGCAAGGTACCCTCTTGTATAAAGTGAGCGGATGATGTTATGGGCGGTGGCGATTCCCAGGCCAAGCTGCTGCGCAATATCCGTAGAACGTACGGGCGTCGAACTGTCGCGAACGATCTCAAGTATGTCCAGCGCCCGGTCTAAAGATTGAATTAAAGATTTTTTCTTTTCTGCCATTATTTATCTCCAGGCAATAAACTATTGTTGTAATTGATACAATAATAATATAATGCATGGGGGCAAAAAATCAAGCCTGCTTCCTGAAAAAATGTTGTTCCGCGATTTATAACCTAAATCAGCCCGACACTATCTGGGAATGATCGCTTATCGGCGTTACTAACATTTCGGGGGGCGTTCCGGTCAGCTCAGGGCCGTTAATTTTCCGGTTTTCCGCTTGATTTTCCACTGACAAGTAGTCGCGAGCGCGGCCTCGCGCCGCGACCTTTGCGCTCAGTATGGCCGAGCGACTCAGGTCGACAACGTCGTTGTCGCGGAGCAGGCCGCTCCTACTGTTTATGAGTTATTTTTCCTGCAATGATGCTTTGAAAGGCATTACCGGCAGGCCGCTCCCGGACATTAAATTCGGTTGTGCCGTTTTATGCCAGGAATATTTAACCGCAAACGGCTTTTTTACCTTGTCGCTGCGCAATATTATTTCCCGTCCTTTGATTTCGGCTTGAGCCGGATAGAAATTTCCGTTCTTTTCAGCCGTCATGAATTCCCCGGCAGGTTTTCCGTCGGAAGTTTTCAGGTTGTCGTCAAGGTCAGTGAAATTGATGATTAACGTTTCGCCTTTTTGCCTCATGCCGGCGAACCGGGGACACTTCCCGCCCGGTATTTTCTTGCCGCAGGTTTCCGATAAAGCCAGAAAAGCCAGTCTTTTTCCTACCGGTTCTTTGGACAGGGGATGGATGTTTTTTATGTTTGCGATATCCACAATGGAGACAAGGTTACAGTTTTTTACCTCGTCCGCAACCGCGTACTGAGCCTCCCATAATTTGGGCAGTTCTCCCGGTTTGTAATTGGTGTAGGGCGCGATCTGGACAAAATAAAAAGGCAGTTCAGGTAATTCCCATACTTTGCGCCAGCCGTTTATCAGGGCTTTCATTTTGTTGGCGTAAAGCATTCCATCACAAGCGATAACGTTAGATTCTCCCTGATGCCATATTATGCCGCGAATAGCATAGTGCACTATCGGGTTTATCATTGCGTTATATATCCCGGTGGGGAAATACCTTTCGTCCAGAGGGTGGGGCGGCAACAGGTCGGCGGGCAGTTCTATGGGACGATTTGATTTATCGGCGTTTTCCGCCCTTTGCAGCCATTTTGCGATATTGGGCAGTCTCGATTTCAAATCTTTTTGATAATTCGCATTCGCATCCGCGATCTGTTTTTTTATTTTTGTTAACTTGGGATCATTTTCGAACCCGCATGCAGGCGTCCAGGGCTCAATCCTGGTTCCGTTCCAGGCGGATTTTATAAGGCCGACAGGCACGTTAAGTTCTTTATGCAATTCCCGACCGAAATAGAATGCCACGGCCGAAAAATATTTTACGGTATTCGGTGTGCATGGAAGCCATTTTTCAGGTAAATATTGGCTGGGGATTCCGCTTTTCCTTTCTTTAACGGCAAAGATGCGTATATTGGGGTAATCGGCTTTTTTAAGCGCTTCGCGCCCGTTTTGGGAGCGGATCAGCATCCAGTTCATGTTTGATTGTCCAGAACAGAGCCATACGTCCCCGACCACAACGTCCTTTATTTTCTTTTGTCCGGAATTACCGGAGACCGTCAGGACACCGGGAACTGAACAGGCGTTCATCGGTTTAAGTTTCAGCTTCCATTGTCCTTTTTTGTTGGTGACACAGGTAGAATTTTGTCCGGCGAATTGTACTGTGATGTGATCTCCGGGAGTTGCCTGTCCCCAAACCTGTACCGGCTGGTTCCGTTGTAAAACCATATGGTCGGTAAATATCCCCGGCATGGATAACTCTTCCGCCATCGTATTGAGGTTATGATAGAAAAATCCTGATAATAGAATTGAAATTAAAATATTTTTGAGTCTCATAATAGTTTCTCCAGATACAGACCGGTTACGTAAAAACAGGTCGGCAAATCAGATTCAGCTGCTTTAAACGTTATTTTTGTGATTTTTGCCTGTTTTTTGCCTGCCGGCAATTTTATAAATTGTTTTCCTTTACCTGATTTCATAACGATTTTTTCAGATATCAGTTTTTGTCGATTATTGAGTTCGACATTCAGTTGAACTAATTTGACATCCTGTGGATTATAATATTCATAAACAAAATAATCATAGCCATGCCAGTCGTCAATCGTCAGGTTTTTGCCGTCGACGGTGACGGAGGGCTGTTTGTAAATGGGCGTCAAATGTTCAAATTCTCCGCAGGGCATGCGCTTTGCGACTGGCGGGAAGTACAGCTTTATCCCATTTTTATTATCGCCGCAGCCGGAAAGTTTTGCCGTGGCTTCATGTTCCGGACAGAACTTGCCGGCGGAAGCGGGCAGGGTGCAGTCGATAAGCTTTTTAACGTCAGTTTTCGGTTCCGGCGGAACGGGGATTTCCAAGGTGTTTCCGTATTGCTTGAAATAATCATAAGCTGGTCCCGTGTCTTTCGGTTTATAAGTTATTGTATACTTTTTGTTCCAGTCGTCAGGATTATCTTTCGTCTGTTCATTTTTCCATACCCTTACATAGTCAATATAATAGGTGCACGGAAAATCATTTTTATCCGGCGCGCCGAACCAGGAGAATTGGGGCAATATGTCAAGACTCATGATCATCGGCATGTCCCAATAATTCTTTTTGACCGTATAGTCCCTGACTAAAACGCCGTCGATGTAAAAGCGGATATTTTTCGGCGTCCATTCCAGGCCATAGACATGGAAATCATCATAGAATTTAAAATCGGAGCCCCATTTGCTTCCAGCCGAATAATGAAAAAATTTCGGTTTACGTTCAACATAATGCAGTGTCATCAGGTATTTTTGGGAATACCTCAGGGACTTGGCCGACATTTCATACACGTCGATTTCAGGCGCCGCGTCGACTCCGGTCTGACGGTTGATTCCCCGGCCGTAAAACCAGAAGTTGCAGGCCATGGTTGACGGCAGCATTTTGGCTCTGACTTCAAAATAACCGTACCGGATCAAATGCATTGACTTGACCACTCCCATTGTGTAGGTGTGAAACTCTTCGCCGCGGGCGGAGAATCTCCCGCTCGGCAGATTTTTATTCATATCGGCGATCAGGTGGAGCATCCCATTTTTGACAATGACATTTTGCGGCAGGGTGCGTACCGGCGGTTTACCGTAACGGTAGGAAACCAGATCGGTCCACTTGCCTCGGTCAAGTTTTTTTCCGGTAAATTCGTCGCTCAATTTATCGGCTTTTTCCCATTTACCCTGATTTTTCTGATCTGACAGCGGGTATTTATCCGTTAAGCGGCGCGGATATTTTCCCAGCGGGCCGAAGCGCAGCCAGTCCGCATCGCGGTATTGCCATTTTTTGTGAAAATAGTTTCTAAGCCGCCCGATTTCTTCCGCGTTCAGTTCCGGACGGTTGAAAACGGCGATTTCGGCGATTTCCCCACACAGGAAACCGCTGTTTTGGGCGTTTGAACCGATAAGCAGCGGATTATTGAAAGCGCCATGCTGGTTATTATAAAAAGTCGTCAGCGGCAATACTCCATGCTCCTTGCCCATATTCAGGTGAAAACGCGGGGTCGAATCAGGATATTTCTCGTCTCCCCAATAAACCGCGCATTGCCATGGGGCGGAGCTTTTTTCCCGGCGTCGGAATACCATAAAGACAGAAATACCCTTTGGGCAGTTAACGGATTTCGCGGTGCGCATATGTTGTTTACCCTGAAAGAGCGCCGCATTTACGACGTAAGCGGGGCGATAGTCGCCGTTTGCGCTTAGATCGTTGCCGGCTGGGGAAAGATCGCGCCACTTTGAAATCCGGCCGTTTTCCCGGACTATTGATCCGGCAACGGAGGCGTCGAGGTGAAGTACCAGTCCTTTTGGGAAATTAAACTCGTTTTTGTCAAAATTCCCGTTATCGGCCAGAGCGATCGTCATACTTGTAAAAATTAAGATTGTTGTCTGCCAAAGTTTCATTCATCTTCCTCAATTTATTTAATTACTCAAGCTTTTTTATCAATCATTACCAGCCACGGGTTTTATCTAAACTGCCGGGAATTTTGCGATTGCGGATATAGTGCCTGAAATTTGCGACAAACTGGCGTATTTTACGTTCTTCCAGATTTTCGCAAAACCCGGCGCTGTGCGGCGTCAGCAGCAGCCTGGGTTCATCCCATAGCGGACTGTCTTCAGGACATGGTTCTTGTTCCAGTACGTCGATTCCGGCCCCGGCCAGGCGTCCTCCGCGCAAGGCTTTCAAGAGCGCGTTTTCATCAACGATCTCGCCTCGGCTGATATTTATCAGATAAGAGTCTTTGCGCATTGCCGAAAACTCTTTGTCGGAAATCATATTGTTGGTTTGGGGAGTTGACGGAAGCGAGCATATTACGGCGTCACAATCGCCAAGGAACTCTGTTAACTGGTCAAAACCATATACTTTATCGATGTTCTCATTTTTTGTTATTTCCTTGACGTCAAGCACGTGGACCTTCTTGACCGCGGGCTTGGCCAATGCCGCGACGCGTGAACCGATTTTCCCTACTCCCAGGATGCCCAGGGTTATTCCGCCGATTTCCCGCCCCCGGATGATTTCCCACTTATGGGCTTTCATCAAGTCTCTCTGGAGATGCAGGTTGCGCGCCAAAGCGAAAAGCATCGCTACCGCGTGTTCGGCGACTATAGCGGTAATTGAACTGCCGGTATTGGTCAGGATAATATCACTGTTCCTGAACGCCGGGTACATAACATGTTCAACTCCGGTCGAATTAGTCTGCACCCATTTCAGTTTTCCGGCTTTGCTGAAATCGGCTTCGGTCAGGGTGCCGTAAAGCACTTCCAGGTCATCCAGGTAATCAGCGACCTGTTCTCCCGCTTTTAAAAAACGAATATCGGCATCGGGCGTTAATTCGGCCAACAGTTCGTTTATGGCGGGGGTAGAGTTGATCATCGTTATTAAGGTTTTTATCCTGCTCATAAAAAGATTTTCCTGAAATTTGTTGTTTATTGAGTCTATCGTAAGCGATAATAAAACGCCCCGCTTGCGTCCGCCGCAGAGCCGTTTCTTACGCATTCACCACTATATACCTGTAAATTAAAATCCTGGGTTATTTGATTTTTCCCTCTTGCGGCGGCATGTCCGTCAGCATATACCACGTTCACTGTTCCGTTGTGGATAAGGTGCAGCCGTCCATAGTTTTCCGAACTGGTGTCTGTAGCCCACAGCATCCTGAAATGCGGTTTTTGAGCGGCGACCGACCAGGAACAGCCAATCAGGTTTATTTTTGACCAGCCGGCTTTCTGATAGGCGGGGTCTTTTAAAGAAACTCCGGGGGTGGTTACGGAATTCGAATACCAGGAGCCGTAGGTGTGTGTCCAGGCAGTAGTTGAATCAATGCTTATATCGCCTAACGCTGTGATTGAGGACGGGCAATAAAAAACATCGCGCTTAGTCAAATAATTTTCATTATTCAAACGCAGCGCCCATGTCCCCTTGGAAAGGACGCCGCCGGGCGGATTCAGGCAATAGAAAAAGCTCTCATAGTCATCCATGTATAAAGCCGCCGCGGTACCGATCTGTTTCTGGTTATTGAGGCAACTGATTGCTTTGGCGCGGTCGCGAGCCTTATTGAGGGCGGGCAGAAGCATTGAAGCCAGAACTGCTATAATCCCGATCACGACCAGTAATTCAATGAGTGTAAAGAGTTTCGCTTTCATTTTGGGTTCCACCTTTGTTTTTCAGGGTTTGAGTTGTTTCCTTTTTCTGACCTTCTATTAAAATATTACGATTGCTGATTTTAAACGTAGATACTGTTACTCAGCGTCTGCGCATGTTTTAATGTGGTTGCCGCCTGGGAAATTATTCCTCCGCAATCACTTCCCAGCGCGACCCATTGGATTCCTCGTTTCAGGCAAACTTCCAGAGGGCCGCCGGCGGTCCCCAGCATTAAACCGGCCTTCAGGGTTTTGCGGCAGACTTCATCTATTACCTTGCATACTTCCGGGTCTTTCAATTGATTCAGTTTTCCCATCGAACCGGAAAGATCACACGGGCCGACGCATATACTGTCAATCCCCGGAACCTGTAATATCGCATCGAGGTTTTTTACCGCTTCGACATGCTCAATTTGTATTATGACCATTGGTTCTTTTTTAGAAGTTTCAAGATAATCATTAAAGTTTATCTGTCCGTATCTTGACGCGCGGCGAACTCCGCAGCCTCGTCTGCCCTTGGGCGGATAACGGCATGCCGCAACAGCGTCCTCTGCTTCTTCAGCGGTGTTGACCATGGGAATTATTACACCGGCCGGAGCAAGGTCCAGGACGGTTTTTATCACCCAGTGTTCATTCCACGGCACCCTGACGAAAGGAGCGCAATCAGTGCCGCGCAATGCGATAATATGCCGCATCACGGATTCGATTGTATGAGGAGCATGCTCCATATCGATCCAGGTGAAATCATAACCGACGTCGCCGGCTATTTCACTGACTGTCATGTCAGATAAAGTCACCAGCATCCCAATGCAGGTTTTTTTATCGGCGATTTTCCGCTTGAATTTATCAATGTTGTTAATACTCATAATTGCCTGCTTGTTTTTTGTTTATATCAGTACCATAAAATCTTTTTGCGATAAATTTTCTTTAATCAATTCTTTCTGCATTTTTTGCGCATGTTTGCTTAAGCAATCCATAACAGCCTTATCCTGTCCATTATTTGCCCGTGAGATAGGCATGGTAATTCCCAGGGAGGCGCAGATGTCCCCCTGGGCGTCGAGTATCGGTACGGCCAGTGATAATATTTCTTTTTCCCTGTTCCAACTGGTGCACAGCCTGGTATCCACAATCTCTCTTGAAGATCTTTTTAAATCTTCCAGATTGTTAATATTATTCCATTCTTTGCCGGGGAAGCCGATAGATTCGGTTAACGCCGCCTGGGATTTCGCAGAAAGGTGCGATACCAGCACCTGTCCTGAAACGCTGCCATATAAAGATAAATCCTTATATACCGAATAAACATTTATCATCAGACTTCTTTCGTACTGGGTTTGAGCAATAATATGTACCTGGTTTTCCCTGAGCGTGCTTGCAACGCATGATTCCCTGGTTTCCTTTGCCAGAACCTGGGTGTGACGTTGACTTAACTCCTCCACAATTCTGGCTTTGGAAAACGGTGTCGTCAGTTCCAGAAGCTTCGGACTTAGTTTGTAGCTTCCCGCGCCTGTTTTTTCGACATAACCGATTTCAATCAAAGTCTTTAATATGTTGCACAGGGTCCCTTTGTTGAGCTGTGTGGCTTTTGATAATGAATCAAGGGTTATTCTGGTATTCGGAGAAAGGGTTTCCAGAACTTTAAATGCTCTTTTTATTACTTGAATCATAATTATTAATCCATATTTTTTATAATGTAAAAAATTCTATACTATAAAATATAAGGTGTAAAAATTCATTTGTCAATAGCTGAAATATAGAAACCCAAATAATAATCTAATTTTACAGAATAAAAAGTGCTTTTAAGTAGCGCCGCGTCTCGATGAGACCGGCGACATGTAACGTTGACAGGCCGTATAATGTTGTTCATTACCGCTTTCACCGAAAAGCCGAAGAAATCGCTCCGTAATCGGTCAGACCCGGAAACGGTTCTTTTTTGAGGAGCTAAGGGGCTCCCAAATTCCGTGTTTTGGAATTATCGCGTGTTGGTAGTCCATTTTCAGGCGGAAAGCGGAACTGTTGCCTTCGTGGGAAATTCCGCTTAAAAGCGGTACTACAAACACGTAATTATCCAGGAAGCCGTTATTTGGCGCTTATACCCTGTCTCCTCAACTAAGCCCGCTGACCGATTACTGGTTTGGTAATGGCTCACTCTTTTCGCAGGTTTAAATAGTAGCTCAAGCGTCTCGCTTGAGTCATGAACGGACAGACGTTAACTGGCCACCGA
>JBAYCO010000013.1:0-20276 GCA_041668685.1 Victivallaceae bacterium
AAATAAGAAAAATAAAAATATATGATCGAATTCTGTCGTCGGAAGAAATACAGGAATCATCAAAACAGGGACTCAATAATGAGAAATAAATTATCGTCAAAAGCATCCGGTTTCTGTCGGATAACACTTTGTTTGCTGGTATTGTCGCTGTATTTGCCGGCGGGCGCGGAAAACGGCTGGAACGACTGGAACGGTTCGGCGCTGCCGCAGAAGGATTGGGACGTAAAGACGCTGCTGGAATGGAATATCGCGCATATTTTTTACTCTAATTGCCGGGTTGATTATTCTTCACAGAACGCCTTGCTTACCGCACGCGGACAAGGCGGGATATTCGGTTTTGAAATCGCTTGGCCATACTCTTTTGAAAAGGAATACATATATAAATTCATAATTCCCACCAAAGATCTGCCCGATTATATTCTCATGAACACCGGCGAAGAAGTATGGAATAAAAACACCGGATCCCATACTGAAAAAAATCTGGAATTCACTTTTGTCCCACAAACTGAGAATACCGGATACCCCAGAATATATTTTGTAATAAGCACGGACTCCAATGGCGAGAAACAATTTCGCTTGCCAAGCACGACGTGGTGGGGATTTTTAAAGACCGGATTCAAGTGTTTGAGAAAGAGCCGGGGCGATTCGGCAAGACCGGCTTATGTTAAAAGGTCATTGCCGGAAAAACTGAAATACGTTGCCGGGCACACTTCGAAAACTTTATCTTATCTTCCCCAATACGGCTGTATGCCGGTTGAATATAAAAGAAAAAATTTAATGGTGCAAAACCAGTCAAGTGATTTGGTCTTTTGGGAATTTCTGCCGATAAAGGATCATTTGAACGCTGACGGGATCAATGGGATTTTTATTTCGGGAGGCTTGAAATATCCAAATCTGGCAAGACGGTTTGATATTGATTTGCTGCTGCCGCTTCTGGAGGCGGAAAAAATCAATCATCTATGTTATATGGGACCATTTTTCAATAAATTCATCCTGAATTCCGCAAAATTACCGGATTATACGGCATATTTGAAAAAAATGGCTGATGTTTTTCTCCCCCGGTCTTCCGCGAATTGCCTCTATATACTTGTTCCGGAAGTTGACGGTCAGAATTTCGGGAAATGGGCAAAAGGCTTCAGCGTAAGGAATTCAATATTTTTGAAGGATGCCGGGCCGGAAGTTAAAAAAATGCCTTTGGCTGATGTCTACCGGCTGGCCGCGTCCAGACAACGTCGTATTTATGACACTATCAAAAAGCAAATTAATTGGCCGGGCCGGGTTAAATTTGTTTTTATGGGGCATGACGCCCTTTTCGAATTGAATTCTTTTTATGATGCCGGCGCCGATATTGTTTTGAATAAAAACATCGGCAGGCAGAGTTTAAATTGGGTTACGGCCAATGCCCGGGGAACCGCGTCCAGTTGTAAAAAAGAATATGGTTTTGAAGCTGACTGCTGGTACGGTTGGAATCTATATAATTTCACCCCGGAAGAATTTGAGGACAATCTGAAAGTTTATTTCATGAGCGGGGGAAAATACTTCTCGACCGAGGCCCACACCGCCTATTCGGTCGAAGGGCCTCCCTGTTTTTCACAGAATACGCTCAACAAAGCCCCTACTGCCCTGGGGCGCACCTGGCTGGAATTCGTACGTTGGGCGAGACAACATCCGCGGCGGGGAACGCAGCAGTGCCGGATTGCCGTCATGCGTAGTTTCGGAAAACAGCATAAAGGCGGTTATCGCGGCGGCATGGATGCTGAACACCGCAAAATTTTAGAACTGCTTTTTCCCGGATGTTCAGCTTCAAGAACAACCCGCCTTTCCACTGGAACTCCTTATGGTCCGGTAGACATTATTCCCCATAGCGCCGGCGCCGATATCCTGAAGAAATATGATATCCTGATTTTTATTGGAACTATCGGTTTCGATATGAATGAAACGGTTTACGGAAATTTGCAGAAATTTGTCAAAAACGGCGGAAAACTTATTTTGCCGCTGGGACAGATGCGAAAAGCCGCCGGGCGTTTTCTCAAACAGGATATGACAGGCTTATTTGGTGTAAAACTGCCGGAAACGAAAACCGGTTCAAGTTACAAAAAAGTTCCCCGCCCGTTAATAAATTCCGGAACTCCCGTAAAAACACAGAAAGGCGTATCCGGCGCGGTAAAAAAACGTTTTGGACGGGGATGCAGCTGGCTGTTCCTTGGCGATTGCTTATTCAGCCCTTACGAAAATCTTGCGGAGAAAGTAATCCGGGAACAGTTGGAAAAAGTCAAATGGCTGGATTTTTCGCCGGCCGACGACTGGCTGGAATACATGGTTCAGAAAAAGGGAGACTGCTATATTCTGCCGTTTTTCAACCACGGCAATGTGGGTTTTCCTTCCGGCAACGGGAAGAAGACCGGCCCGTGGCGGGGAAAAATTTCTCTCGACTTGAGCAGGTTCACGTTTCTACCGGGAAAACTTGCCGTGTATGAATCCGTTTATTCGCCGGAAGAAAAAATACCGTTCAAACTAATTCCGGTCAAAGCTGCCAGAGAAAATAACAAACTGGTATTTGATTTAAAAATAGACAAATTTCAGGAAATTGTCGTCGGACCCGAAAACAAAATAAGGAACTGTTATCTCAAATGAACATCCCGTCCGTACTGTTTTTGCAGCCTAACCGAGTAAGGCGCTCCTACGTTGGAGGATATAATCTTGAGCTTATCGAGGGCAGAAAGAACTGCAGTGATTCTTTCTATCCTGAAGACTGGATAGCATCCACGGTAAGAGCTGTCAACGACAATAGTTCCGCCAAGGAAAAAGATGCCGGAATATCAACGATTGAGATAAACGGAAAAGAAATGTTATTCGACAAGATCGTAGATGATTGCGCGGAACTTGTTTTTGGCCCGGAACATATTGAAAAATATGGCAGAACGATGCCATTTCTGCAAAAATTGCTGGATTCGTCAGTTCGGCTTCATTTTCAGGTCCATCCGGATATTCCTTTCGCCCGCAAATACCTGAATTCGGATCATGGCAAAACAGAGGCTTATTTGATACTCAAGGTAAGGGATGAAATTAAAAACCCATATATTTATCTCGGTTTTCAAAGACCGCTGGGAAAAAATGAATTAAAAAAGGCAATTCTTGACCAAGATATAGAAAAGCTGGAAAGCTGTTTTGATAAGATTCCGGTTCACTGCGGTGATGTTTTTCTGGTTCCCGGCGGCTTGCCGCACGCAATCGGCGAAGGAATCATGCTGCTTGAAGTAATGGAGCCGGCCGATTTTACTTTCGTGCCGGAATTTACGCGGCATGGACTGACATTATCAGAACATAAAAGGTATATGGGACTGGATATTGACAAATGTCTACAGGCGGTTGATTACAAAGCCTATCCGCTAGAAAAAATAAAAGCAAAATTTATGTTCAAGCCGCAAACGACGAAAGATAATCGGAATTTCCGCATCGAAAGACTTCTTCCCGCCGCCGCGATTCCTTTCAACCTGTCAAGAATAAAGATATTCAACGAGTATGAAAGCGGGCGGAACCGGCCGCAATGGCTCATAAATATTGTTATAAAAGGAGAAGGCGAAATCTATCATGATTCAGGAAAAAACAAGTTAAAACCGGGGGACAAGTTCTTAATACCATATTCTTCCGGAGAATACCTGATAAAAAGTTCTTCGGAAGAAATGACAATTATTCAAACCACCTCGGTTTAAAAGGCGGATGCTATGAAATTTTTTATTAATCTGATAATTATAATCATTATAAACGGGACAATTACCATGAATCTATTCGGCGGGCAAAAATATAAATGGGAAACTAACTTCAACGGTTCCAGTTTGCCAAGCACTATCTGGCATGTGGGAGAACTGTGGTGGTACGGATTGGCGGAAGCGTTCTGGTACAACTGCGACGCGGATTACCGGAAAGAGGACGCCAGTATTTTCTGGATCGAAGGGAAAAGCCGCGGTCCGAACGCGTTTATAGGGGTTACGTTTCCCTGGTGCAGGAAAGATTTTCATGGTTCTTGGATTCATCGTCCTGCTTACTTTCTCGAACAGGGGTTTATTTACAAATTCGTTATCGGAATGGATGAAAAACCTGATTTGGTTTTGATAAATAAAAAGGTAGTGTGGAAGCAGGAAGACGGGAAATTCACTGACAAATATGTGGAATTTTACTACGTACCCGAAGCGGCAAAAGAGGAAATAGATATCTGTATCCTGAAGAAGCTTAATTCAGGCAATACTGATAATAGATTGGTTTTTTCCCGGGTGCCCTATTTTAAACGGCCTAAAATGCGGTGTTTCAGAGCCCGTTATGATAAAACGGAAATACCAGCCTATGGGGAATTCGTATTCCCGGCGGAAACTGTTTTTGCCAAAATAGATAAAGAAGTTGCAAATTCAAGGCTGGAAAAATATAATTCCCTGCCGGTTGATTACAGTTTCCCGGAACTTCGGAAGGTTCCATATGCGACAAGTGAAATGAAATTTATTTTCAACGCCAACGAAACAAATAAAAGAAGGCTCACTTATTTTTTAAGTTATGCTCGTAAATCCGGTTTTGATATTTTTGATTTGCAGCACGCAGCCCTGAAGAAGGGGGGGGCCGGCAAGCTGATTGAGAAATTGAAAAAGGCCGGTCTGGATATAATGTTTTATCCCAGTATCAGGAAGGAAGGAGACAAGTATATAAGCAACCATTGGGTAAGGTTTATGGGGCAAGGCAAACCGGTCGCTGCGGAACGCGGTACTATCGACTTGATCAAAGAATGTTTGTCGATCAACCCTGATTTCAAACTTTACCTGATGTATCCTGAATTTAGTTCCATTTTCGGACACTGGGCCGGAGGCGTTGTCAATTCTCCCATGCAGTCCCGGCCGGGATTGAAAAAAATAATATCCGGCGGCGGGACAAAGGCGTATGAAGCTATTTGCGATTATTGGCTCAAGGTCACTAATAGAATAAAAAAGAGCGTTCCCGAAGGGACGGTCAAGGTAATAGCGTTATACAGTGGAAGCATTCATGGCGCTTTGCTGGCCAGGGTGGGCGCCGATGTCCTGATGAATAAGCATATCCACCGCAGGAGCCAGAATATTGTTGTGGCGAATACGCGGGGTACCGCTAACGCTTATGATTTGGAATACGGTTTTGATAACGACTGCTGGAACCGGTGCTATGTCTGCGATTATTCCCCTGACGAAGTAAGGCAGAATCTCAATGTATATTATTTTTCGGGAGGACAGTATTTGTATTCTGAAATGTTAACTGCCGCTTATGAAAAAAACGCGTTAACCGCGGTTGGCAGGGAATTGGTCGAATTCGTTCGTTATTGTAAAACGCATCCCGTCCTGGGGCGGCAAAAAGTTAAAATTGCAGTAATGAGAGGCTTGCCGGACGAATGGAATCGTTTTGCGGCTCCATCTGCAAGTTGGGAAGCCGCCAAAGATGGTAACGAGGTAACTTACCATAAATATTTTGAAGATTATAACCTGTTAAATTTGGTGTTTCCTAATTTCGGTTTGTTTTATCGGACGTTTACGGACCGGCTTTGCACCGGGACTCCGTATGGGCCGGTCGATTTTGTCCCGTGGGATATCAGCCCGGAAAAGCTCAAGGATTATGAAGTGGTTATTTTTCTCGGCAAATCCAACTGCATGACTGATTCCATATATGGTAATCTCAAAAAATATGTGGAAAAAGGTGGTACTTTGTTTGCTGCTTTAGGACATTTTAAAGACAAAAACGGCAAACTTATCAAAAAGGATTTTAGCGATTTTCTCGGAGTGACCGCCCTGGGAGATTTCACTATGAAAGCTGACCCGGTATGGGATCGCGGCGATACCGGGGCCTGGCTGCTCCCTGAGGACAAGGTAAAATATCCGGTGATCAAACCGGCGGTAAACAGCGCTGAAACAGTTTATCGGTTTAAAAATTCGGATCCCCAGGTAGTAAAAAATGTTATTGGCAAGGGACGGGTTTTCCTGTTTGCCGGCGACTATTTGACTGAATACGGTAATTTTACGCCGGCGAGAATGATCCAGCCGGCGCTTGGCGAAGTTAAGTGGCTGGATTTCTCCCCAGTCAGCGACTGGCTGGAATATATAGTCCAGAAGAAGGGTGAATGTTACATTCTGCCAGTGTTTAATCATGGCAATGTCGGTTTCCCGTCGGGTAATGGGAGAAAAACCGGGCCGTGGCAGGGGAAAATCTCTCTGGACCTGGACAAATTCGCCTTCCCGCCGGGGAAACTGGCTGTATATGAGTCTGTATATGTCCCTGATGAAAAAATTCCTTTCAAACTGATATCGGTCAAGGCGAGTCGGGAAAACGGTCGGTTGGTGTTTACAGCTAAGATAGATAAATTTTCAGAATTTATCGTTGGCCCGGAAGGGAAAATACAAAATACTTATTTTAATTCTCCGAAAAATAATATTGAATAAAGGAAAGCAATAATGGAAAATATTAATCCAAGCAAAAGAAATTATCGTTGTCCGTGGTGCCTTAAACGGGAAGGCGAAGTATGGCTGCTTCCCGGAAAAAATGGTCTTTATCGTTGCATAAGATGCTGCTTTCGGGGTACCATTGCGGATATTTTTGCCGGATATGAAGCGTTGAAACCGCACCGGTCTTTAAAGACTGGGAAATAACATGGAAATACTAAAAAAAAGAAGATAAAAATATGAAAGATAAAAATCTATTTGTTTCAATAGTGCATGTGCCGGAAATACATCATGAAAATGGGTGGGAAAATTTCCTTTGGCTGCAAAATTGCGCCCGGCAATATGGCGCTAAAGCTACCATTGGCGTCAAAAAAGAACTGCTTTCGGAAAGCTTCGTGGTTGAACAGTTGCTTGATTATCGGAAACAGGGCGATGAAATTGCCCTGTTGCTGAATATAGAACAGAACGAAGAAGGAAAAAGCACCATCGATAACGGCTTTGCCGCTTATAAAAAGGCGTTTGGAGAATATCCGGCGTCAGTATTAAGCTCGCGCCAAGACGCGCCGTTGTGGAAATATATAAAGGAAAAATATCCTGAAGTAACCGCCGGGATCGGTTTCGCTTTTGAAGAAGGAGACCATGTTTATCATGGACATCAAATATTCAACCGGGAATGGATGGATTTTTGTGAAGGTACGCCATGGTGGCCCTTCTGGCCGTCCGCGCAGAATAAACAATGTCCGGGCGCTCCGGGAAACAATATCGAAATAATGAACTTCCCGTGGCTGGTCAGGGATATGATCATGTCATTCCTGGGAAGAGATGATTTTTACAGCAGCGAAATAGGAGATTTGCTTAGAAGCAAGGTAATTGACGAAAAAGATGATTCTTATCTTAAACGCTTTTTTGAAGCCTACGCAAAACAACTCAAGTATAATCCTTATTCGTTCTATCTGGTGCTTCAGGAATCCGGCTGGCTGTCTCCCGGCCCGAAAGTATTTGAAGAGCCGCATGAATTATACAAAGTGCTTTATGAAAAGTATTTTTCTGAAATTTTCAGCCAATATCCGAACCTTTCTTACGTTACCTTGTCAGAATACTCCGACTGGCACAAAAAGGCGTTTAATATGGAAAATCCCCCGACTGTTTGCGTCTGGGAAGACATCATTTATGACTCAGGGAAACAGTACGTCTGGTATCAGGATGACAAGGCACGGTTGCTTTTTGATGCCGACCAAGGCGCTTCAATACTTGATCTTCGGCCTTATATCGCGAATATCGCAAAATATCGCGGTTCGGATTCGAAAGATCTGTGGGACGGGTCTTATCCTTTCCTGATCCAGTCCTTTCATCGCTGCAATTCCGGTCACAAGTGTGAACTCCGGATCGGGAAAGAGCTTTACCGTCTGGCAGAACAGGAGTGCCGCCTGGAAAATGTTTTGCGAACGGAAGAAAGCGTTGAATTTATATTTGAACCGATTTTATGGAAAGCCCCGAATGCCGAGTTAAGCGTTCAAACCCATTATAAGATTGACCGGAGAAAAGACTTCCGCCTGGAAATAAATAGAATTATAAAAGGAACGCTTCCTCAAAATGAAACGCTTAGGGTTAAGGAACATTTTACCGGCTGTTGGGGTACGGATTCGCATCCCGTTTCATTAAAGGGAATAATGCTTTCCTTGAAAGGCGGGGAAACGGATGAAAATATAGAATATGCGTATAAAGCGAGAACCAACGAAATGAGCGGTGCGTCTTCAGCGGAAGTAATTTTCCCTGAATACAATTTCAAGCTTTCGCTGGTTCCGGAAGAAAAATGTTCTTGTTTTATAAAGGAGGGAGATATCAACCATAATTTTTATGAATTGGGCTGTGAACGGGAATTGCACGGCAAGCTTGTTAATGAAGCGGTAAAAACAATTATATTCCTGCAGCCCGGGAAACTGTAAAAACCTTAAAATACCAGCTTGAAGTTGCTTTAATGCCATAAAATATTTATACTATAGTAACCGGTTCCCATAAAGGCATGGTATTTCAAACCCAAAGGAGAACAGGAAATGAAATCAAGAGTCAATCGTAAATTGTTAATGGACAACAAGTTCACGCTTGTCGAACTCCTTGTTGTGATCGCGATCATTGCTATTCTGGCAAGTATGTTGCTACCGGCTTTAAGTCAGGCTCGGGAAAAAGCCCATGCGATAAGCTGTACTAATAACTTGAAACAGATAGCACAAGGTATCTATTCATATATTCATGATTATGACGACTATACCCCGTTTGCGTCTTATCGGAGAACCAGAAACTATACTTCCGGATACTGGAATGCGCTGTTAACGGATTACTTTTCCGGAAAATATCCCGGTAGAACCAAAGGCAGTAGCGGCACGCTTGCCTGTCCGACTTTTGAAGCCGGTTCCTCCGGCTTGTCTTATCCAATGAACATTTCTGCCGCCTGTGGTGACGGCTGGCAATCTAAATTGTCACAATTCCATCATCCGTCTACAAGCATAATTTTTTTTGATGGAGATTCATATTCGGAATTGAAGAGCAGTGAGGCAGATCCGACTTCTTCCTTCGAGGCCCATTGTGCTTTACGTCATTCAAATAAGGCTAACTGGCTGTTTATGGATTCCCATGTGAGCGCACTGTCTTATATCGAAACCTGTAATCATAATCCATCTTGGTGGGCGAAGGCGGATTAGAGTCCTGTCGTATGTGATATATTCAAGTGCACCTTAATGAGGACGCGGAAAAGTTAAGAATCCCGAAGCTTTTTTCTTCGGAGGCAAACTGCCGGGGTAATGGTTTATTATACGACAAACTGAAATCGGAATCATGAACATGAATAACAGTAATAAGAAAACATTTGAAATTATAGTTTGCGGAGGCGGGGCAGCGGGTTTTGCCGCGGCATTGACTGCTGCCCGCCGAGACGCAAAAACTCTTTTGATCGAACAGTCCAACTGTTTAGGCGGAACAGCTACTTCCGGGCTTAACTTCGGTTTTGTCAGTACTATCGGGATGCACTGTTCCGTGCATGACGAACTTTATGAACGTATGAGATGCCTGGGGGGAACGCGCGGGGTTTATTTCGATCCAGAAGTTTATAAATATGTCAGTCAGGCCATGTTGGAAGAAGCGGGTGCGGAAATGCTCTTCCATACTTTTATAGAGAGTCCCGTATTGGAATCCCAGGCGGTAAAAGGCGTAAATATCGTTAATAAAGGCGGACGGCAAAGTTTATATTCGCAAGTGGTCGTTGACGCCACGGGGGATGCTGATATTGCGGCCGGCGCCGGAGCGCCGGTTGAAAAGGGCAGGGTTTCCGATGGACGCATGCAGGCCTTGACTTTACGGTCGCGGATCGGCGGCGTTGAAATATTTCCGGAAATCGACTGGCGCCGTGTAAATCAACTTCTTGCCCGGGCGATAGCCGCGGGTGAGGTAAAAGTTCCGGAATATACGGTTGGTCATTTGGATGCGGGCGGAGAAGGAGTACGGGGAGAACGCACTTTCAATCTGGATATGGTGACTGGCGTTGACGCCACTAATCCCTGGGACTTGTCGAGAGCTGAACAGGAGAGCAGAAAACGAGTTTGGGAACTGCTTTTCTTTGTCAGAAAAACCGTGAAAGGGTGGAAAAACGCTTATTTGATCGATACGGGCAGTCATGTTGGAGTACGGGAAACACGGCGGATACGGGGAAAATATGTTTTAACTCAGGAAGATATTTCTGCCTGCCGCAAGTTCGATGACGGTATAGCACGTTGTTCAAACTGGGTGGATCTTCACGATCCTGAGGTTTTTAAAGAAAAATCCCATGCGGCATATATTATAAGAACTTCGGTGCCGGAAGGCGACTGGTATGAAATTCCATACCGTTGTCTTTTGCCTGAAAACGTGGAAAATTTACTGGTTGCGGGGCGTTGCGTTTCAAGTGACCGTGCCGCCAACGGTTCTTTGCGAATCATGCCGACCTGTATGGCGACTGGACTTGCCGCCGGAGCGGCGGCAGCCTTGGCCGTAAACCGGGCGGTTGCTCCTAAGGTGCTGCTTGGGAAAGAAATCCATAACTTGGTGAAAACAAGTGGCGGCGATCTCTAAAAAAACAGTGAAATTTCTTAAGTATGACTTGCCGGCTTCTTCAATGCTAAACAAATCATGATTTGAAAATAAAATTTTTTATCGAGTCTTATAAAACCACGTCATTGGGGCGTGGTTTTTTGTTTTCAGATTACACTCGACAAAGTGTATAAGAACCGGGATTGAGGTTTAAAAATGGTCGGAGCGAGAGGATTTGAACCTCCGGCCTCTGCGTCCCGAACGCAGCGCTCTACCAGGCTGAGCCACGCTCCGACTAAAAAGGTCTCAAAGTTGTGAGACCTTAGCATACTATATTTTAAAAGTTTTTCAACTTAAAAAACTATTTTTTCAATGATATTATTACTTTTTTCATCGAACCTTCGCCTTCACTGTAGGTTTCCAGCTCCGGGTCATTTTCCAAAGTAATGTGGATAATCCGGCGGTCATGGGAATTCATGGCTTTCAAAACAACCGATTCACCCCAGCGCTTTACTTCTTTGGACGCGTCAAGAGCCTGCTGCTGCAACTGCTCTTCGCTCATTCCTGAACTGCGCTCGGAACTTGACCTGTCCCGTCTGCCGCCGATACGTCCTTCGGAACGGAAATTGCCGCGGGTATAACCATCAATGTCCAGCACTACCTTGGGAAAAGTCTTATCCCCGTTAAATAACATGCGGTTTAATAAAAGCTGCAAGTTCTCCAGCGTCTGGCCTTTGCGGCCGATTATTCTGCCGGCTTCTTCCGAACTTATTTTTATTGCTACATTCTGGCCTCTCATTTCGGTTTTGAGCATAGCGTCCAGGCCGAGATAGTCAAGCATTGTCGCAAGCGTCCGAAACGCTTTTTCCTGTTGTTGTTCAAGGTTAGGAGTTTCCATATTACTTTCCTTAAATTGGTTGCGCGGTTTTTAAACCGCCTTCTTTACAGATTTATTTTCCTCCTCGGAATCCATTTTTTTCTGCAGTACCAACTGCAATATTGCCAACATCTGGCTTACGGTCCAGTATAGGGTCAGTCCGGCCGGTAAATTGTAAAGCATTACCAGCATTACCAGCGGCATGAACATCATCATTTTCTGCTGGGTCGGATCCATTGCGGCGGGAGTCAGATGCTGCTGCAATACCATAAGGCCGGTCATAGCTATTACCAGCGGATTTATCGCCAGGCCGAATATCGTTGCCACTGTATCCGGTTTGGCGAGGTCGTTTATCCACCAGAACGAGACCTGACGCAGTTCAACCGCGCCGTTCAGGGTGGAGTAAAGAGCTATGAATACCGGGATTTGCAGCAGGATCGGCAGACAGCCGCCAAGGGGGTTTACTTTTTCCTTCCGGTAAAGCTCCATGACTTTGGCGTTCATGGTTTGCGGGTCATCTTTGTGTTTTTCCCGGATTTCCTTCATTTGCGGCTGCAGTTTCTGCATGCGTTTCATCGATTTATTGGCTTTCTGGGTTACCGGCCAGAACAGAACCCGGACGATTACCGTAATAATGATGATGCTCCAGCCGTAGGAACCGCAAAGCCCCTTGAGGAAGATCAGGAAACTTAAAAGTTTTTCCGCGATCCAATCCATAGGGCCGCCCCACGAGAGATTCATGATCTCCGGCGCTTTCTTATCGAATTCAGCCAGATAAGAAATTATTTTAGGACCGTTATACGATTTGAAATTAAAAGTTTTTTCCGCTTCAGGAGAGAGCAGGACGTTAGTATAGGAACCGCCGAGCGCGGCGAGATAGTATTCTTTACGGCCGTCAGCTTTGGGAGACAGTTTACGTTTGCGGATAAGCTTGTCGAAAGGTTTTTCCGCCAGGATAAGTGAGGTTAGATATTTATTGCTTCCACCGCACCAGTGGATTTTCGCATTAACCGGGGCAAAAAAATCATCATCGTCGTCATTAGTTTTTACTGCTTCCGGAGAACCGTTTTCGGGGCAGTAGTCAATCGTGTCCGTTTCATTGTTCACATAGGAGTCTTCAGTCAGGATGCTGAAAGGAAGAAGCGTGCCGCCCATGACTGAAAGCGATGGGAAACGCAGTTCGGACTTCCCGTTATTTTTTATTGAAACGGAATAGTTGAGGGCATAATCACTAACGAGCCGCCATTTCTGGGTAAGCGTAAACTGTCCGCCTGAAGCGTTTGTTATTTTGCGAACCAGTTTATAGCTTTTTGCTGTATTGTCGGTGCTGTTGTCAAGTATTTCGTCAACATGCCATTCGGTTTCGCCGAAAACCGCCAGGGCGCCGGGCGGTAGATTGCTGTCCAGTTCAATAGGCGTTTTATGATCTTCATGGAAATATTTGAGGAGGACGAGCTTTTCCAGTATTCCTTTATTCGGATTGAAAACCAGAGACAAAGACGAACCCTTGACTTTTTGAGCAGGCAGTATGGAAACTTTTTTAGGGGTAATTGTCGCCGGGACGGATTTTTTCTCTGTTGCGGGTTTGACCGCTGCGGTTTTTTTCACCGTTTCCGGTTTTACGGCGGTTGGCTGCTGAGTTTCGGCCGGAGCCGCGGCAGGTTGAGGTATCCAGCCCATATATTTGCATATAGGACTCCAGGCGACAACCAGGAGCCCGCACAGGCAAAAGGCGATGATTGTTTCTTTATCAAATTTCACTATTTTTTAACCTCTGATTTTACTTAATTTCGAGACGCCGGCCGCTTTCTTCGGCGGTACCGGATCATAGCCGCCCCGGCAAAAAGGATGACAGCGTATTATGCGCAGGAAACTCAGGTATACTCCTTTCAGCAGACCGTGCTCGGTCAAGGCATCCTGCACGTAAGCGGAACAGGTCGGCTCAAAGCGGCAACAAGGCGGAAACCAGGGAGAAACACATACCCGATACAATTTAACCGCAGCGATGAACGCGTGTTTCGGGTTCAGACAGTTGAGGACTGTTTTAACAATCCCGCTTCCCGGAGAAGTTTTTCCAACTGCTGCTCGACTTCCGGCTGCTTCAGTGCGGCAATCCTCTGTCGAGGTATCATAATCAGATATCCTGGTAATATTTGTGCTTTCAACAACCGGAACGATTCCCACAGGAGCCTTCTCGCCCGGTTCCTTTTCACGGCTGACTTGTTGTATTTCTTCCCGCATATCACTCCGCAGCGCAATCTGCCGTCAGGGGACGGGGCCGCTACCAACAATAAACAACCTGCAACATATTTAACGCCGTTATCCCTGACATAATCGAAATCTGATTTTAAAAGTAATTTATCAGTTGATGTTAGGCTTTTTTTCAAAATCGCATGTAACCAAATTCATCTGATCACTGCCGGGGTAAATATGGCAGAATTATTGTTAAACGACTCTCGTTTACTGATTACGCGCTAAGTACAGCACGCCCCTTTTGGCGACGACGCCTGATAAGATTACGACCGTTACTGCTTGCCATTCTGGCCCTGAAGCCGATCTTGCGTTTCCTCTTTCTGTTTGAAGGCTGAAAAGTCCTTTTCATTTCGTAATAAATCCTTTTTTACATTTAATTTTTTGATATATAAGTGCGGGGGGGTGCAAACCACATTACCCACTGCAGACAAAATTATAAAGACAACACATAAACCGAGAAACTACATGCTTTTAATGTTTTTTCAAGTCACAAGCAATAAAAAAGTGCTTTTTTGGCGGTTTTGAAGCGGGAAAAAGAAAGGAAGAACAACCTGTCTTTAAATCTTAAGCAGACTGTTCTTCCTTGGGAAATTATCAGAAACAGACAAAAAATTACAAATCTTTGTCCTCGTCCGGCGGCCCATCGGATTTTTTTGAATTATTGCGATCGTTTCCTTTGTCGGGCCGTCTTTCGTGTCTGTCTTCGGGGGGTCTGGTGAATTTGTCCTTTAATTTTTCATATTGTTTATCATTAAGGAATTTTCTTGAGGGTTCAATGGCGGTCAATATCCGTATCTGTATTTTACTTTATTATGTAGTGGACAGATGCGGCATGCCGGTTACATATTTTAGGAGAGGGAACGACTAAATTTCAGAAAATAAAAAATCTGATAAAAAATCTGATGAAAATTTCGGTTTCCAGACTTGACAAATCGTGTTTCGCGGATTCTTTTTATAGAAATTGAATAAAACGGGTCTTTACAATGACTTTTAATACAAACAGCAAATTTTGGTGGTGGCGTTACAGACGAGTTCGTCCGTAGCGTGTTTTGTGCTGTTTGGTTAATAAATGATTGAATATCGCGGATCGAACTTGAAAAAGTTCGATCCGCGTTTTTTATTGGTAATGAGATAAATACGACTGAAAATAGTAAAGGAGATGAGGAAAAATGCAGAAACCTGATTTTAAAGAATTTGAAAAATTGACCCGGCAGGGTTATCTGGTCCCGGTTTATAAGGAATACCTGATGGATATGGACAGCCCGGTTTCGGTGCTCAGCCGTTTTGCCGGTGATGAAGACGTTTTCCTGTTGGAAAGCGTTGAGGGCGGCGAGCGCCGCGGACGTTATTCTTTTCTGGGGATAGAACCTTATGCGCGCTTTACCGTTGAGAACGGCGTGCCTTATTTTACGGAAAACGGTAAGCGCAACGAGTTGGAAATACCCGCCGCCGGTCCTTTGACGGCGCTTCGGCAGATAGTCTCCAAGCATAAAGTTTTTGAATTTCCGGAACTGCCGAGATTTGTGGGCGGCGCGATCGGTTATGTCGGTTATAATACCGTGCGTGAATTTGAACGGCTGCCCAGGGATATCGACGAACTTCCGGATTGTACGGCCTGCCTGATGCTGACCGACTGCCTGATTATTTTCGATAATGTCCTGAATACCGTGAAGATAGTCTGCTGCGCCAGACAGAAAGACAGTGAAAGCATTGAGGAGCTTTACCGGCATGCCTGCGAATCGATAGAGCGTATTGAAAAACGCATAAAAGAACACGCGCCGCGCTGTGAAAACTCCAAAGTCGATTTTGACGAGAACAGTATATGTTCCAATATGTCGAAAGAGGATTACATGGAAATGGTCAGAAAGACCAAAGACTATATTGTCAAGGGCGATGTTATCCAGACCGTGGTATCCCAGCGTTTCAGTATGGACCTGACGCTCGAACCATTGCAGTTGTACCGGGCTCTGCGCCTTATAAATCCGTCTCCATATAACTTTTTTATCAAATTCGGCGAAAAACTTTTACTCGGTTCTTCCCCCGAAATCATGGTGCGCAAGGAAGCGTCGAAAATCATTCTGCGCCCGATTGCCGGAACCCGGCCGCGCGGTAAAAATGAACAGGAAGACCGGGCCCTGGCGGATGATCTTTTAGCCGATATCAAGGAACGGGCCGAACACCTTATGCTGGTGGATCTCGGACGCAACGATCTCGGACGGGTCGCTGCCACTTCCAGTGTCCAGGTGAAGCAGTTCATGATCATCGAACGTTATTCGCATGTGATGCATCTGGTTTCGGAAGTCGAGGCGCAGATTCGTCCCGAACTTGACTGCTTTGACCTGATAAAAGCCGCTTTCCCGGCCGGTACCTTAAGCGGCGCCCCCAAAATCCGGGCAATGGAGATCATTGACGAACTCGAACCGGAAGCGCGCGACGCTTACGGCGGCGCGGTGGGGTATTTTTCGTATAACGGCGATATGGATATGGCGATTACGATCAGGACTTATGAAATCGACGGCAAAAGGGTTTCAGTACAGGCCGGAGCCGGAATAGTATTTGATTCCGATCCAGAAACCGAATACGAGGAAACCCGGCATAAAGCCAAGGCGCTGTTCCGGGCTTTCAAACTGGCAGCCGACGGACTGGAACTGTAATAATTGAAAATTGAAAATGAAATACTGGTAACTGATAACTGATAACTGATAACTGATAATGGAGTGTTTAATATGATATTGATGATAGATAATTATGATTCGTTCACCTATAATTTAGTGCAGTATATTTCGGCCCTGGGTTGTGAGGTAGTGGTGAAGCGCAATGACGAACTGACTGTACAGGAAGCTTTGGACATGAAACCGGATGCGATAGTTATTTCGCCCGGTCCGGGCCGTCCTGAAAACGCCGGGATTTCGATGGAACTGATCAAGGCTGCCGCCGGGAAAATCCCGCTGCTGGGGGTTTGTCTCGGACATCAGTCGATAGGACAGGTTTTCGGCGGCAAGGTGATCCAGGCGAAAAAGATAATGCACGGCAAGACTTCGCAGATCAAACATGACGGCAAAGGGCTTTTCGAGAAACTCCCGGCTGACGTCAAAGTGGTGCGTTATCATTCGCTGGCGCTGGAGGAGAGCAGTCTTCCCGAATGTCTGGAAATTACCGCCAGGACGACTGATGACGGCGAGATCATGGGAGTGCGCCACAAGGAATTTGCCATAGAGGGCATCCAGTACCATCCGGAGTCGGTATTGACTTCGACCGGGAAAAGACAATTGGCTAATTTTCTGAATACAATAAAAAAATGAGGCGGTCTATGTTTAATGAGGCACTGAAGAAAGTCGTCGATAAAATTGATTTGTCAACACGGGAAATGGCTGAAGTCATGGAAACCATAATGCACGGCGAAGCAAGCGGCGTGCAAATGGCGGCCATGCTGATTGCTTTGCGGATGAAAGGCGAAAGCATCAGCGAAGTTACCGGGGCGGCGCAGGCAATGCGGCACAACGCCGTATTTATCGATGCCGGAGCCGGGACGGTCGTTGATACCTGTGGTACCGGCGGTGACGGGGCCAATACTTTCAATATTTCCACGACTGCGGCTTTTGTGACCGCGGGCGCGGGAGTAACGGTTGCGAAACACGGCAACCGGAGCAGTTCGAGCATGTGCGGTTCGGCCGATGTTTTAGCGGCGTTGGGGTTCAATCTGGACGTTGACCCCGTGGTAATGGAACACAGCATCCAGAATAACGGGATCGGTTTTCTATTTGCTCCCAGAATGCATCCGGCGATGAAACACGTTATGCCGGTCAGGCGCGAATTGAAACTGCGGACGCTGTTCAATATCCTTGGACCCCTGACAAACCCGGCGGGCGCGACCGGGCAGGTTATCGGGGTTTTCGGCCCGGCCCTGACCGAACTTTTCGCGGAAGTCCTGAAAAATCTCGGCGCCCGCAGGGCGTTCATAGTTTACGGGCAGGATGGGCTGGATGAAATCACCTGTACTCAGACGACCAGGGTTACGGAATTGCGGGACGGGGTGATAAAAACCTATGAATTATATCCTGAAATGCTGGTCGGGCAAAGCTACGATGCCGAAGACCTCGCCGGCGGCGACGCGGAAACCAATGCGGCGATCACCCGGAATATTCTTGCCGGGGAACGGCATGACGGCGCGCGTGCGACGGTCCTGATGAATGCCGCCGCCGCGATAGTTGCCGGGGAAAAAGCCGACTCCCTCGAAGACGGCATCAAACTGGCGGAACAATCCATTGATTCCGGCGCGGCAATGGAAAAACTGAATCTGCTGATTGAGGCGAGCAATTCATGAATATACTCGAAAAAATAATCGCGACCAACCGCGAAGCCCTGAAAAAAATTACGCTCCCGGAAAGAAGCCGTCCGGTCAGGAAAAAATGTTTCGCGACGGCCCTGAGCCGGGACGCTTTCAACGTTATCGCCGAAATAAAAAAAGCTTCTCCCTCCAAAGGACTTATCCGGGATGATTTCCGGCCGACGGAACTGGCGAAAGAACTTGAAGGGGCGGGTGCGGCGGCCTTGTCGGTTTTGACCGAACAGTTTTATTTCAAGGGTTCGCTGGAATATCTGAAAATGGTTGCCGGGGTGGTGAATATCCCGGTATTGCGCAAGGATTTTATTTTTGACGAATACCAGATCAAAGAGGCGGCGGCTTACGGCGCGGACGCGGTTCTGCTGATTGCCGCGGCTTTGCCGGAAGATGCTTTCAGGAGACTCCTTGAGGCCGCATATAAAGCTGATCTTGAGGTGCTGGCGGAAGTCCACACCATGGCGGAACTGGAATTCGTTTTGCGTACCGGGGCTGAAATTATCGGGATCAACAGCCGCGACCTGAAAACTTTTAAAACTGATTTGGATTTGACGAAAAAAATGCTCGGTTCAATACCGGACGGCAAAGTAAGAGTAGCGGAAAGCGGTATATTCAATCATGCCGACTTAGTCGAACTGCGAAAACAGGGAGCTAATGCTTTCCTGATCGGCGAAGCCCTGATGCGCGAAGCGTCGCCGGGCCGGAAACTGAAGGAGCTTTTGTGAATATAAAGTTTAAAATATGCGGCTTGACCAGGCGCGAAGACGTTGAAGCGGCGGTAAATGCCGGAGCATCTTATCTCGGCTTTATTTTTTACGCAAAATCACCGCGCAACATAAGTCCTGAGGATGTCCGTGAAATAAGTCGGGATTTGCCTGAAAGCGTGAAAAAAGTCGGGGTTTTCGTGAATTATCCGCTTGCTGAGATTCTGCGGATAGTGAAATTCTGCGGATTGGATGTGGTACAGCTTCACGGCGATGAAAGCCCGGAGTTCGCACGACAATTTCAGGGCGTGGAAGTCTGGAAGGCTTTGAGCTTGCGCAACGCGGATGATATGGATTATGCGGAAAAATATCCGGCCGATTTGATTCTGGTTGACGCCATGAGCGGAGAACAGCGCGGCGGGACGGGCCGTACCTGCGATTGGTCCCCGGCGGCGGAATTGAGTTCGAAACGCCCGGTTATTCTGGCGGGCGGAATTTCCCCGGACAATATTATTGAGGCCGTTGAAAAGGTAAAGCCGGTGATAGTAGACGTAAACAGCGGCGTGGAAACCGCGCCCGGAATAAAAGATAAAGACAAAATATCAGCTATTGGGAAAAAGATTATGAAAAAGAAAGGATTTTTCGGAATTTACGGCGGGCAGTATGTCGCCGAAACCCTGATCCCCGCTTTGCATGCGGTGGAAAAAGCGTTTCAGGAATTCATGCGGGACCCGGTCTGCCAGGCGGAAATGAACGAATATTTACAGGATTATGTCGGACGTCCGTCGGCGCTTTACCATGCGAAAAGGCTGAGCGAACATTGCGGCGGGGCGCAGATATATCTGAAACGTGAAGACTTGAACCATACCGGGGCGCACAAAGTCAACAATACGATTGGACAGGCCCTTCTCGCTAAATATATGGGCAAGAAACGCCTGATAGCCGAAACCGGAGCAGGAATGCATGGGGTAGCGACCGCGACGGTCGCGGCGCTGCTGGGGCTGGAATGCGAAGTATTTATGGGCAGCGAGGATATCCGCCGCCAAGCTCCGAATGTCCAGCGGATGAAGGCGCTCGGCGCGAAAGTTTTTGCGGTTCAGCCGGAAAATGCGACTTTGAAGGACGCCATGAATGAAGCTATCCGCAACTGGGTGAAGACTGTAGATGATACTTTTTACGTGATCGGCACGGTTGCCGGGCCGCATCCTTATCCGGAAATGGTTCGGGAGTTCCAGAAAGTCATCGGCATTGAGGCGCGCCGCCAGATACTGGAAAAAACCGGAAAACTGCCGGCGGAAGTAATCGCCTGTGTCGGCGGCGGCAGCAACGCTATGGGAATATTTGCTGGTTTCACGGCGGACAAAGTCGTAAAGCTCATCGGCGTCGAAGCCGGGGGCGAGGGTATTGATTCCGGACGGCACGCCGCCAGTATTGCCGGCGGCAGACCCGGAGTCCTGCACGGCAGCAAAATGTATCTCTTGCAGGATAAACACGGGCAGATCGACGTGACGCATTCGGTTTCAGCGGGCCTGGATTATCCGGGAGTGGGGCCGGAACATTGTTATTTCAGCGATTCGGGGAGGGCGGAATACACGGTT
>JBAYCO010000014.1:0-19476 GCA_041668685.1 Victivallaceae bacterium
ATTTATTCAGGCGCAACAAGTTGCGCCAAAATTTCGAGCCGTCAAGAGGCTCGACCAGCGCTTTCGGCCGCTGGATCACCGAGGCGTTACATCCGCCATTTTTTACTTATGAGACTAACGTCAGGCAAAGTCTTTACACGGCAAAATAAAGATATAAAATCCTATGTCTGCTTGTAAATTATGTTTTACGGAATTATTTTTTCTGCATCAAGTCGATATTTTTCGGCAATCAATTTTAACAAAAGGAGATCAGTGATGGGTAAGGTGATTAGCAGATTCCTGGCGGTGTTCGCAATGGCGTTGGCGGTAAGCATGAGCAGCGGTTGTGTAGTTGCTCTTTTAGGCTTGGGAGTCGGCGCCGGTATTGCCGGAACGGCCTATTATGAAGGTAAACTGACCGGAACAGTCGACGCGAAACCGCAGCAGGTCCAGGCGGCGACGGAAGCGGCTTTCAAGGAGCTCAAAATTCAGCAGATTTCATCGATGGGCGATGCTCTCAAGGCCACGGTTGGCGGTAAAGCTGAAAAAGATTCCTCCGTGACTGTCAGTATTGAACTCCAGAAAGACGGGAAAAGCAAGGTTGGCATCCGGGTCGGCACTTTCGGAAACCAGGAGCTTAGCGAAAAAATCTATAGCGAGATCAGCAAGCAGCTTTCGAAAAAAGGAAGCGCAAAATAATTTGTTTGCCGCTTGCGTAAAATTGACGGGAAAGGAAATGTTCAGGAATCCATTCCCGTCTTTTTATTTTTGTCGGGCGCTGTGCCTGCCGAAAAGCGGCAACAGGAGTTTTTGCGATTTTTATCTTCAACCCTTTTGCCTTTTTTTAAAAATCGTTGTATTGTTTCTATCTCGCGAGATACTATATTTCAAGGTTCGGAACTAGTTATTAGAAGGACAGTATGAGTTTTATTAATTTACAGGTATTCTGGTGGATTCCGGTAATTTTGATTTTTATGGGATTGCTGTTTTGGCGAGCGCGGGTACGCCGCAATAACATAATGCGCCTTATTCTTGGGCCGCGCGCCGAAGACCGCACACATGTAAAACTGTCGCTGGCAAGACGGTTTTTCCGTTTTATCCTGCTCCTGTGCGTAATGCTGATGCTGGTTATGGCGATCGCCAGGCCTGCCTGGAAATTACAGCCCGTACCGTACCAGACCCGCGGCCGCGACCTGATGGTTCTTTTTGACGTTTCCAAAAGCATGTTGGCCCAGGATGTGAAGCCATCCCGCCTCGCTCACGCGAAATTATTCCTCCGTGACCTGGTAAACCAGGCCGGTTCCGACCGTTTCGGGCTGGTGGCGTTTGCCGGCGACGCTTTCCTTGAATGCCCGATGACCACCGATAAAACCAGTTTCATCCAGTATATTGATGAACTTGACACCCAAAGCATCCCGCTCGGCGGCACCAACCTGCAACTGGCTCTTGAAACTGCGATGAAAGCTTTCGACGCGGCTGAAGGAAATAACCGGGCGATCATCCTGATAACCGACGGTGACGAGCTGACCGGAAACAGCAAACTGGCTCTGGCGCAATTGAAAAAAACGAAAATTCCGCTTTTGGTCGTCGGGGTCGGGAATTCCACAACTCCCGCTTTGATACCCGTGCCGCAGGAAAAAGGCCAGGGCGTCAAATTTATGCGCGACAAGCAGGGAGAACTCGTGAAAACTAAATTGAACGTCGCTTTAATGCAGCAGCTGGCGAACAGTACAGGCGGCTGTTTTGTTCACAGTGCTACTACCAATTTCGGGCTTGATCAAATAGAGGCGGGAATTAAAAAACTTCTTCCCGAAGACTTGGAAAAAGGTGAAAAAACCCGCCCGGTGGAACGCTTTTATTATTTTCTGACCTTTGCGACAATTCTTTTATGGTTGTGGATGCTGATCTCAGAACACCCAAGCAAAAAACGAAGGACGACGCCAAAACCTGCGGCGGTCATCGTCGGTATTCTGTTTGCCGCTTTCTGTTCGGAAGCGCAGGAACTGCAACCGGGAAAACTGCCGGAATCAGCCCTGAAAAAAGTTCAGGAAGCGCCGCAGCCGGAACCGGAAGTAACCGATCCGGTGAAGGCGTACAACCAGGCCCGTGAAATACAGTTGAAAAAAGAAAAAGGCGATTCGGCTAAACTTTATGAAGCCGCAATCAACCTTGCCGATAAAAACCCCGTGGTGCGGATTAATTCGTTCAATAACCTGGGCGTGGAACAGCATAAGAAAGCCAGACAGGAAGTAATGCAGGCTGTCGGACTGGTCAAACAGCAAAACCTCGATGGCGCAATCAGCCGGCTTGAGGGCTCCAAAAAAGTACTCGACCTGGCTGAGGAAATGTATGTCAAAGCTTTGAGCACAAAGGCTCCGGAAAACCCTGACAAGAATAAAGAAGCGCAAAAACAAAGCGCAATCAATGAAACCGCGGTCAATCAGCAGTTGCTTTTGAATGACCGGACAATGATCGATGAATTGATAAAAAAGATCAAAGAACTGAAAAAACAGCAGGAAAAAGCCCGGAAACAAACCCAGAAAGCTCAAAAACAACAACAACAGAAACAACAACAAAAGAAACAGGATCAGCAGAAAAAGCAGGATCAGCAGAAAAAGCAGGATCAGCAGAAAAAACAGGATCAACAGAAGAAGCAGGATCAACAGAAAAAACAAGACCAGCAGAAGAAGCAGGATCAGCAGAAGAAGCAGGATCAGCAGAAGAAGCAGGATCAACAGAAAAAGCAGGATCAACAGAAAAAGCAGGATCAACAGAAAAAACAGGATCAACAGAAAAAGCAGGATCAACAGAAAAAACAGGATCAACAGAAGAAGCAGGATCAACAGAAAAAGCAGGATCAACAGAAGAAACAAGACCAGCAGAAAAAGCAAGACCAGCAGAAAAAGCCTGATGATGAGCTGAAAAAAGCCCAGAATGAGGTTGATAAATTGAAAAAACAAGCGAATGATCTTGGCCAGAAAAAGCTGGAAGAAAAGGCTAAAAAAGCTAAAGAAGAGTTGGATAAAGCGGAAAAGTCGAGAGCCAGAGATGAGAACAAGAAAACGGAAGAGCACATAAAAAAGGCATTGGAACAGCTTCAGCCCAAAAAACAGGATAAAAAGGATAAGCAGAAAGACAAGAAAGGCAAAGGGCAGAATAAGAAAGACAACAAAGATAAAAATAAAGACAACAAAGACAAAAAACAGGATAAGGGCGGAAATAAAGACAAGAAACTGCCCAAGCCTCAGCCGCAAGCCGCCAAGGCTGCTCAAGCTAAGAAAGCCCCCAAGGATATTGATCCGAAGGAAGCCAGGAAGCTGCTGGAAATGATGGCCGGAAAGGAAAAAGATCTGCGGAAAGCCCTTAAAGCCTATCGTCAGCAGCAATATAAAAATAAAGACGTCGAAAAAGACTGGTAAACATTGATAGCCGTTTTATAAAAGTAAACGGTTTTAATTGTAAGTGAAAGGAAAACCGGGCGGTTTCCCTGGATGGCGAATGTCCTCATGTAAGGGAAATCCGGATATAATGCAATAATAGTGACAACTGAAAGGCTGTAGAGTTTTAAGGAGAAAAATGTTTAAAAGGTTTTGCGTAACAGTTTTATGTCTCATAAGTTTTTATGTTTCCGGCGCGGATATGAATTTGCGGGTCGGGATCAGCACCAAACGCCCGCTGGTGGGCGAAGTGGTGACACTCAATATAACCGCCGATGAAAGCCCGAAACTTACTTCTCTGCCCGGAATTGATAATGCGACCTGGCTTCCGAATTACAGCAGCACCTCCATGTCCAGTGTCAACGGCAACGCCAGATATACCAGGACTTATGCTTTCAGGATAAACGACAAGGGAACGGTTACAATTCCTGAATTGGAGGTAGAGGCGGGCGGAAAAATAAAAAAAATAAATTCCTTCAAGCTCGAAGCCGTAAGCGCCGGCGAACAGCGGGTTGAGGACGAAGAAGGCGGAGATGTGGCGATCAAGGATATTATTTTCGGTAAAGCCGAAATCCTGAACCTGAATCAAGACGAGTTTTATGTAGGAGAGGAAATATCCTTGGAAATAAGCCTTTTTCACTGGCAGCAGATCAGGGTGCTGCCCACCGAATATCCGGCGATCAGGCTCGATAAAATTGTTTTCCGGGACTACAGTCAGCAGAATCGGCAAAATTCGCGTTTCATAATAAAACGCGAAAGCTTAGTTACCCTGAAAGGTAAAAAGTTTATAAAGCAGTCTTTTGAAACCGCGTTCAGGGCGATTGCCCCAGGCGAATTTAAAACCGACATAAAAATACCGACGGAAATGCGTTTGCCGACGGAACAGCGGGACTTTTTCGGAAGACCGACCTACAAAAGTACTCCGTATGCGGTGAAAATTCCGTTTGAGGTTAAAATTAAAGCGTTGCCTCCGGTTCCGGAAAACTCCAACTTTCTCGGACTGGTAGGCAACTGGGACGTGAACTTTTCCCTGAAAGACAAAAAAATCAAGGTCGGTGAACCGCTTACTTTGTCTATGACGGTTTACGGGCTTGGAACGCTTGAAACTTTGAATGTCCCGTCCCTGGAAATTGAGGGGTTCCGGGTTTATCCTCCCGAAATCGACAAGAAAACGGCTTATGACGGCAGGGAACGGGCCGAGATAAAATATGTGATAATCCCGTTGCAGAAAGGGGAGAAAGAATTAAAGTTGAATGTTTCGGTATTTTCTTCGCTCCTCAAAAAATACAAATCTTTTGATTTTTCCAAAACCTTGAATGTGGCGAAATCGGATACGCCCGGTGAAAATATTAATTATTCAGCAACTCCTACAACTTCAATACCGGCTCCGGAATTCAAGGCTAAACAGGAAAAGCCGCGCTTAAATATTCTTTTCCTGAAAACCGAACCCGCCGGTAAAGTCAGCGTACCTTTATACCTTAACTGGTTATGGGCCTACATTGTTTTCGGTGTTTTCGGGCCTTTGTGCTGGTTAATCAGCGAAGCGGGTTTCCGGCGACGGCGGAAGCTCGGCAGCAACAAGGCTCTGCAACGCCGCCGCACTGCCCTGAAACGTAAGGGGAAAGTACTGAAAGCCATCAGGAAAAGTTCAGACGATGACTTGAATACCGTTATTCAGCACGAAGCCGTACCGTTCATAAACGATATGCTCAACCTGCCTCCCGGCACCACCACTTCCGAACTGGCGGGACGGATAAAAAACGCCGAGCTCGCGGAATGCATGACCAGTGTCGGCGAAGCGAGTTATCTGCCCGGATCGTCAAACCTGAACAAAAAGGAACTGAGGAATAAATTGTGTAAAGCTTTGAAACATCTGGTTGTCGCCATGCTGGTATTCATAATGCTGCCGACGCTTGACGCGGCGGAAAAACCGGAAAAAATAATCGAAAAAGCCGTAGAAACGGTAAAACCGGAAAAGAGCATACCTAAAACTTTCGCGGAAGCGGTTACCGCTTATGATTCCGGTGATTTTGATTTGGCGGCCGGATTTTTCCGCGCCGATATCAGCAAGGATTCTCCCGATCCGGCTTTGCTCTACAATCTGGGAACCTGTTTATGCAGCGAAGGCGATTTCGCCGGCGCGCTGGTCTGCTTTGAACGGGCCCACCTGCTGGCTCCTTATGATACCGCGATTACTGAAAATCTCAATTTTGTCCATCGACGGCTCTTTTTACCGGAAATAGACAAAATTGAAAGCCCTACGGATATGCTGATTGCCGCCAGTTACGGCCTGCGCCCCGACGAATGGCTGCTGGTTGCCGTGTTCGCCTGGGCGTTGGCCTGGGTATTTCTGGCGTTCCGTCGCAAACTCAGCTTGAACAAGCGGATTATTTTTGTCGGCAGCTGCCTGATAATTTGCGCGGCCGCTCTGGGCGCCTGTATCTATGAACAACTCAGCGCCTACAGCAACGCTAATGCCGTAGTGACTTCCCCGGACGCTGAATTGCGTTCCCTGCCGTCTTCGACATCGGGGAGCAAACTGGTGCGCTTGCGCATGGGAACGGTTGTCAGGATAATCGAGTCGCGTTTCGACTGGCTCAGGATAAAATCGGAAGATACTAAAGGCTGGATGCACAAAAGCAAAATAACGCGTATTGTTCCGGGTAATGAATTGCCGCCGGCAAAGGAAAAGGGAAAAAGCATAGTCCTGAAAAAGAGTAATACGGGAAAACAAAAATGAAACATAAAGTGGAAATTTTAATTATTCTGTTATTCCTGAGCGTTTTTTCGTCGGGTGTTTTTGCTGAAATAGATGGTTTGCGGGAACGTTATCCGCACCTCCGGCGGCAGCAGACCACTGATTTTTTCGGTGTCAACTGGCGTGACGCCAAGCCTAACGAATATGTTTTTCTGATTCCGGCGCACTTCGGGGCAGCCGTTTTTGTCCTGATCGGCAATGTTATCGGGACTCCGGCAAAAGCGATTTACAACCTCTGCAATTTGAATTTCAAAGGCGATGACTATTTGCCGCCGGTGAACTTTTCAACACGTTATTTCGGCCCGGTCGGGGGATACCTTCTCGGCAGCCCGTTCTGGGCTCTTGAGCAAGTTCTTTACGAATTGCCCGCGAGCGCTTTTTCAAAGAAAGAAGAAGGATACCATTTTGCCGATGAGGATGAAGAATAATCCTGTTTTCCGTTGTGCCGGGTTATTTTTCTGAAATTCTGTTTTTTCTTATCAAATCCGATTGAATAATAACGAAAAGTATTTATTTTCCTGTATCGGTTTTAATCTTGCAAAATACGGGAACAATAAATGTTTTACTGGCTGTCCGAATTTAGAGAATACTGTAGCGTCCTGCGTCTTTTCGAATATGTAACTTTCCGTGTCGGCGGGGCGGCTTTTACCGCAATGCTGCTGACCATGTTCCTGAGCCCTTTGACCATTCGGCTGTTGAAGAAGTTCAATGCCGCCGCGCCCTGCCGTTTTCAGGGCTTGATGGACGAAAAATATATTGACCGCGCAAAAGATAAAACTCCCAGTATGGGCGGGTTGCTGATCATTGGTTCGATAGCACTCGCGTCATTACTCTGGAACCGGCTTGACAATGCTATTCCGCTGGTGCTGCTGGGAGCGATGCTCATGTTTGCCGCGCTCGGTTTCGCCGATGATTTCGCCAAAGCCGCCTACGGGAAACGGGATGGTATTCCCGGCAAGGTAAAACTGCTGTTTCAGTTTATTATTGCCGGAGCCGCGGTTATTTTGCTGAACTGTATTCCTGCCACCAGAGGCATTCTGCACCAGCTTTTTGTTCCGTTTTTGAAAGCTCCGCTGATTACTTCCCCCTGGACGATGCTTTTCAGTACGGTTGTCGTGGTCGGGGCCTCCAACGCGGTCAACCTGACGGACGGTAAAGACGGCCTGGCTACGGGATGTTCCATTATCTGCGCATTTGTTTTTGCGGTTTTCGCCTATTTTTCCGGACATATAAAATTCGCCGAATATCTGCACGTACCGTTTATGCCCGGTATCAGCGAAGCGGTGGTTTTCGCGTCGGCTTTATCCGGGGCCTGACTGGGGTTCCTGTGGTTCAACTGCTATCCGGCCTCAATGTTCATGGGGGATACCGGCAGCCTGGCGATAGGCGGGGTTATCGGCCTGATCGCGGTGCTGGTGCGCCAGGAACTGCTGCTGGCTATTGTCGGCGGGGTTTTTGTCCTGGAAGCGGTTTCAGTAATAATCCAGGTAAGCAGTTTCAAACTTACCGGGAAAAGGATTTTCCTGTGTACTCCCATTCATCATCATTTTGAACAGAAAGGCTGGACGGAAACCCAGATTGTCGTGCGTTTCTGGATCCTGGCCGTAATCTTCGCGCTGATGGCGCTCGGCACCCTGAAACTCCGGTAAAAACTATTGAACATCGAATAAATGCCGTGTGCAAGTTTTATCATCGGCATTTAAGCTGAGGAAAGACAGCTCGTTGGCGAGACTCTGTCGAGCCGTTTTCGTTTAACGTTTCGGCTCAGGCCCAGTTACTGCTTTTAGCGCCGAATATCCCGAACAACCCCCTGGAAGTTTTTTGCGGGGACTGCGAGGAGGAAGGCTCGGATATAAGACTTTCTGTAGAACTTATGATTTTGCTTAAATTATTGAATCGGTTCTTGGGCTTTTTCGCGAGCATTTCGTGCAGGATGGTTTCTATTTCCTGATGAATTTCTGTGGTTATTTTGCTTGGCGCGACAGGTTTTTTATGGCATATCGAATGCCGTATTTCCGGAATACTGTTTCCCGTAAAAGGTTTTTTCCCGGTAAACAGTTCGTAGCCGAGAACTCCGAGGCTGAAGATATCGGAATGATGATCAATGGTGTCGTTTTCGTTGAAAGCCTCCGGAGACATGTAGGCGGGCGAGCCGGCTATCTGGTTTTCCGAAGAAGTGTCATGCGTGTCAATAATATGCGCCAGGCCGAAATCCGTGAGTTTGACGTCCAGATTATCGGTTATCATGATATTTCCGGGTTTGATGTCCCGGTGCAGCACCTTGTGTTTGTGGATAAACTGTATCGCCTTGCAGATCTGGACGAATATATGGAGGCGTTTCTGGAAGCTCAGGGAGTTTTCCTTGATAATTTCAGTCAGCGGATTACCCTTGATGAACTCCATCAATATGTACGGCATATAATTTTCGGAAAAACCGTAATCGTAAATTTGAACGATATTGGGATGTTTGATATCCGAAAGTATTTTGGCTTCGCTCAAAAACTGGCCGCCGCGCTGCACTTGGTGCATTTCCGGCGCCAGATCCGAACGCAATATTTTCAACGCGTAGTTAGCGTTGTCTTTTTTTACCTGGAAAACAATTCCGGTTGAACCCGATCCGATTTGCTTTACGACGTCAAGATCGGGGAGGAATTTGAAAATATTTTTATTCATTGCCAGGTTCGGCACCAGATGTTTTATCATCCGGTCTTTCTTTTCGATCAGGGCTATTCTGGCCTGGGACATTATTTTGCTGGTTTCAACCGGCATTTCCATATAGTCAAAAGCCCCCAGCTTGGTTATTTTCACAGCTTCGGAGACAGTGGGTTCGTAAGCGAGAATGATTACCTGCATTGCCGGGTGGCGTTTTTTGCAGTATTTAACCAGTTCCTGGCAGGTGGTGCCGGGCAGGTTGGAGTCGGCTATGAAGATATCGAAAGAGTAGTCAATCAGCGCTTCAAAGACTTCCCAGACGTTGTTGACTATCTTTACTTCAAATTTTTTTTCAGCGAACGCGGCTTGTATGCTGTTGCGGGTATCTTCGTCTTTATTGGCCAGTAATGCCCGTGCATCCCCATATTCAGAGACAACCTGCGTGTCTGTAAGTTTTTGTGTCGTGTCGAGCATTAGTTTGGCAATAGCTTTTTCTGCTAAAACATTCTTAATTTATTCGAAACTTTTAATAAACGTGAATATAACGTTTTTTTAACAATTTGCAAGTGAAATTCACAGAAAAACCGCTTCCGTCCCGACTTTTATTTTTACGCTTGTTGATAAATGCCGAAATACCTTTATTTTATGTTATTCAGCAACGTGAAAAATTCAGGGGTACTGATGAATTTACTTTTTATAGGCGATGTTGTCGGTAAGGGCGGCCGCAGGGCGATTAAGGAAATGACGCCGGAATTGAAGCGGGAATTCAATTGTCAGTTCTGCATCGTTAACGGTGAGAACATGGCTTCCGGAGCCGGCCTTAACGCAAAATGCGTTCGGGATATCGGCGGCTGTGCGGACGTTATCACGACCGGCGATCATCTCTGGGACCAGAAAAGCTTTGAACAGGAAATAAAACACTTGCCTCATGTCCTGCGCCCGGCGAATTTCAGCAGCGCGCAACCGGGGCGCGGCTGGAAGGTATTCCGCAATCCGGCCTGCGGAGAAATTGCGGTAATCAGTCTGCTGGGCAGGGTTTTTATGCGGGAAAGCGCCTACTGCCCGTTTGAGACCGCCGAAAAGATACTTGGCGAGATTCCGCCCTCGGTAAAGACTATAGTGGTTGATTTCCATGCCGAAGCCACCAGCGAAAAAATCGCGATGGGTTATTTCCTCGAAGGGAAAGTCACTGCGGTTTTAGGCACCCACAGCCATGTCCAGACCGCCGACGCGAAGATTTTGCCCGGCGGCACCGCTTACATTACGGATGTCGGAATGGTCGGCGCTGAGCGTTCGGTTCTGGGACGGGATCCGAAACCCGTCATTGAAAAATTCCGGTACGGCATCCCGCGCCGTTTTGAAGTAGTGGAAAACGGCATACGTCTGGATGCGGTTATAGTTTCGTACGACCCGCAAAGCGGCAAAGCCTCTGCTGTAAAAAGCGTTTCGAGAATGGCTGCGTTTTAATTAAAGTTATTAAGGAATATGTATGAGGATCGATATAGATTTTGACAGAGTTGATGTGCTTATAGATTTGGCATTGACGGAAGATTTGTGTAAAAGCGGGGATACTACCAGCCAGGCGGTAATTCCGGAAGATACGAAAGCGACGGCTGTCCTGCGCTGCAAAGAAGACTTAATTTGCGCCGGGCTGCCGGTGGCGGAAAGAGTTTTCAGGAAAGTTTCGCCTGAAATAAAATGGACTGCGTTGGCCGAAGAAGGACAGTTTTGCAAAGCATCCGCGCCGCTGGCGGAAGTTTCCGGCCCGGCCCGGAGCTTGTTGACCGCGGAACGTACCGCATTGAATTTCCTGCAACGTCTTTGCGGTATCGCCACTACCTCCGGAAAGTATGCGGAAGCCTTGAAAGATTCGACGACGCAGGTGCTTGATACCCGGAAAACCACGCCCGGCTGGCGCAATCTGGAAAAATATGCCGTCGCTGTCGGCGGGGCCGCCAATCACCGTATCGGGCTTTACGACCGCATAATGATAAAAGACAATCACCGGGAACTTGCCGGTCTGGAAGGCGCAAAGGGAATTATGCGCTCCGTGGCCCGCGCCCGGAAAATGTATCCGGCGCTGGAAGTTGAAGTCGAAGCCGATACCCTTGCGGAAGTTGCCGAAGCCATTGAGGCGAAGGCTGATTATATCCTGCTTGACAATATGACTGACGTGCAAATGCGCGAAGCGGTCAGGATGAATGCCGGCCAGTGCAAGCTGGAAGCCAGCGGCGGAATTACCCTTGAACGTTTGCCTGAAATCGGTAAAACCGGAGTCGATTTTGTTTCGGTCGGAGCCTTGACGCATTCGGTCAAGGCCTCGGATATTTCCATGGAAATAAAACCTTTCGAATAACGAATTATAATGCCGGGAGCGCCGGTCGTCAGACCGGCAACCGATAACTGAATTAAAAGGACGAAAAATATGATTGCCAAACTGACCGGGAAACTGTGCGATTTGAATTTTACGCAATGTATAATTGATGTTCACGGAGTCGGCTATCAGGTATTTATCCCGATGAGCACTTTTGACGGAATGCCACGTGAAGGAGATGAGGTAAGTTTGCTCATTTGTACCCAGGTCAGGGAAGATGCCATTACTTTATACGGCTTTTCGACGCAGCAGGAGAAACAGCTTTTTGAAATATTGATCGGTGTCAGCGGAGTAGGGCCGAAACTGGCTTTGAGTATTCTGTCAAGCATGCCGGCGGAACGTTTTGTTTCCGCGGTGGTCAATGCCGATCTGAATATCATAAAACGTATTAGCGGTATCGGTAAAAAAACCGCGGAAAGGCTTATTGTCGAACTCAAGGACAAACTCGCTAAAGTTATGCAGCCGGCCTTTATGGACAACGCTTCGGTCGTGCCTGACGAAAAGGCGGCGGCGATGGAAGACGCGGTTACAGCGCTTGAACAGCTTGGCTTTAAACGGGAAAGCGTTTACCAGGCGTTGGAAAAGATAGTCAATAATATTCCGGCTGAAGAAGCTACCAGCGAAAACTTTATCAGGAAAGCTCTGCAAGCGTTAAACAGCTGACTTAAAAAAACTTTAATTTTTTTCCGCTTATTGCAAAAAAAGCTTGTTAACGCCGGAAACAGTGTTATATTAGCGGAATATTTAATAACTTGCTGTTAAACAACTTTGGAACTGGAAACGAAAATGAACAATCAGCAATTGGCAAAACTTCGCAGATATTTTAACACCAGTGGAAAACGTTACACGGTCGAACGTGAACACATGCTCGATATAATCGCGGAAATGGAAGGACAATTTACTATAGTCGAACTGTTTAAAGCCGCGAACGCGAAAGGTTATGTACATGCCGCGTCCACTCTTTACCGCAACCTGTACATCTTCATTGATGCCGGTTTTATTACGGAAATACGTTTAAGCGGCGGTAAAGTCGTATATGAGACCAACAAAGGAAGCAACGCCTTTCTTTTATGCGTCGGTTGTGGAAAACTGAAGAAAATCCGACTGCCGAAAGAATTTCAGGCCATGCAGGATGAATTGTACGAAAAACATAACATGCTGCCGGTTTCCTATACTTATCAGCAGAAAGGCTATTGTTCCAAATGCCGGAAGAAAATTGCTGAATAGCCGCTCCTGATATACTCTATACGGTTAAATTTTTTCGGCCGTATCGAGGTCTATAGCGTAAATCGTCGAAGAACCTTATTTCGTAAAGCTTTCGATCTTTGCCTTGCAGATTTTTTCCGTCAAGTCAAGCAACGGTTTTACCCGTCCGGCCAGATATTTCAGTTCTTCCCTGCATATTCCGTATGTAGGATCATATCGGGCTCCGATATAGGCGCACTCCAGCAAGTCGAACAATCGCTGTTCTTCCCGCGTTTCCTGAGGGAAAATATCTTTAAACCCGGAATCGTGTTCCGATGCCATTTTGCCCAGCAGTTTGAGAAGATGTTCATGGGGACTGTAATTAGTAAAAACCAGCAGAACGGTTTTATAAGAATGCTCTACGGCCTGATGAAGTTGAAAAGCTGCGTTCTTCAACCATAGCTTATCCAAAGCGGACTCGTATTGACCGAAAAATTCATTTGCGCTTTCAAACCATTGTTCAAAATAATCCTTGGCAATCCGTTTTTGTTCTTCCGGTTTCAGTTTACGTTTCCTTGCAAGTTTGAAATTTCCCGAATCATAGAGCAGACAGCCTTCCTTCCTGATATCCGAATAGAAATACTGGCCTTCGGCAAGTTTGATATTCAATTCCTGGATATCGTGAGTTATGATCCGCACATCGGCGCTTAACCTGGCGTCATCGCATTTCCTGGCGATCTTCCGCCAGAGGCTAATGTCCACGGCAGTCGTTTTCTTCCCGGTAACGACGAGAATGTCATAGTCGGATTTATGCCCTGACTTTTTGTCCGGTTTAAGGTCGGATTCTTCCTTATAGTTGCCTCTGGCGTAGGAGCCGAAAAGAATTATCATTTCAACGTCATCGCACATTTCCCGAATGACGGAAACCGTTCTCTCCAGTTCTTCTCTCTTATGTTTCGGCAAATGTGAAAGTAAATTTTTCATATAAAAATATACAGCTGTTTTACGAATTGACCAAGCCGTTAAAAAAAGAAAACCTGATTTTGCGGATAGTTCTCCGTATTCGGCTCGTCGGAGCCTCGCCAAGAAAAACTCCGATGAAATATGAACCGTGGAGGGCGAACGTCCCCGTGAGCCGAGCACAAAAAACGCGGACTAAAATGAGGTGGTTAGTGCTTATGCCCCTTTTTCCCCAAATAAACCGACTCTTATGAGGCTGCTTCCGTTTTTTCGAGTAAACGCGTATGCGTGCTCTGGATCAGGCTCGCGCCTAAAGGCGCCGTGATAATGATGCTCAGTACCGCAATCGCTAAAATAAGTTCGCCGCCTTCAACTCCGCAACTTAATGGGATTGCGCCGATTGCGGCCTGGACTGTAGCTTTCGGAGTATAGGAGAAAACACAGAAAAGTCTTTCCGGCCGGGTTAATTTTGATTTCAGCAGCGCCAGCCATACGCCCGCGCTCCTGGCGCATAATCCCAAAGCGATAATTGCGATTCCGGTCAGTCCCGCATTGAGTGCGACGTGGATATTAACCTGCGCGCCGATCAGGACGAAGAGCAGTATTTCCGCGAATATCCATAATTTATTGAATTTTGCCGCCAGATTATGCGCCCGCCGACTGTCGAGTTCCAGAAGCACGAACCCCATCGCCATAACTCCCAGTAAGGTTGCGATCGGCAGGTAGTCTTTGAAACACCTGAGTTCATGCAGCAGAATAGCGGCAATCAGGAAGATCAGCATTTTTTTAGTATCGCGCATACGGAATTTTGCGTAGAATTTTACCAGCAGATAACCCGCCAGCATTCCCAGCAGTATCCCGATGATGATTCCCAGCGGAACCTTGACGAACTGCATGGCGATATTTACGGTTTTACCGGTTCCGGCGGCAAGGAAGGCGCTGAAGACAGTAATGGCAAGTACGTTATCGAGGGACGCCCCGGCCAGTACCAGAGTCGGCACTTCCCGTTTTTTGCCGTACCCTCTGGCTTTGATATCCAGCATTTGCGGAACCACTACCGCCGCCGAAACCGCCGAGATGATAAAACCGAGCATCCCGGCCGGAGCCCAGCTTAAATTCAGCATATAATGAGCGGCGGCGGCTATTGCGCATCCTTCCAGCAGGCATGGAATATATCCCATGTTGAGCGCCGGAAGCGCGACTTTATTCAGGGTCTGGCGGTTCAGTCCCAGACTGGCGCGGATCAGGATGATGATCAGGGCCGCGGTGCGCAATTCCGAAGACATGGCGTTGATCAGGGGCGAAATCAGGTTACAGCCGGGGATACCATATGGTCCCAGCAGTATTCCCGCCGCGATCATGCCGAGCAGGCCGGGAATTCTTATTTTTTCACAGCACCAGTTAGCGAACAGGGCGATAATGATAATAACGGCCAGATTGAATAACACTTTACTGCCTTGGTTACAATTAAACCGTTACTATACGTTCTTCCGGCATTTTTTCAATTAAGTTTTTTACTGATCGTTTGTAATCGCGGTTAAAACGGAAATATCCAGAACTTTGGTATTCTCCAGGCAAACGTCGGCGTTCTTTAAATAATTTCCGATACCGACGGATTTCATTCCCGCGGCGGCGGCAGCCTGAATGCCGGCTTGTGAGTCTTCCACGACAACACATTTGGACGGCGGGATATGGAGTTTTTCGGCAGCCAGCAGAAATAAGCCGGGGGCAGGCTTGCCTTCCGCGCACATGGAACCGTCCACTTTTACCTCAAAACGTTCCATCATGCCGAGTTTTCCCAGGATACGGGGAGCGTTCCGGCTGCCGGAGGCGATGGCTTTCCTCACTCCGGCCGAATCCAACTGCCTGAGAAATTCCGTTATTCCCGGCAGGGGAGACAAGGTATTGCGGTCCAGGAATTCAAGATAGTATTCGTTTTTTCTCTGTAAATACGTATCGACTTCGCTCCTGCTGAATTTAGTTCCGGCGATAAGCTCAAACGATTCGCGTCTCCCGACACCCTTGAGCTTTTCATTATCTTTGCGGCAGAATTTTATTCCAAGTCCGTCGAATAATTTCTTCCAGGCCCGATAATGATATTCATCCGTACTTGTTATGACGCCGTCAAGATCGAAAATAACCGCTTCTATTGACATTTGATCACCCGTTTCCGGTCATGCGTCAACTTGACCGCTTTGCCGTATACCGTGATTTCATCAATACTGTCCGTACCGCTGACCAGAATGCTGATCGTATCCGGGTTTATACTAATGGCGAAAACCTTGCCCCGGTAATTTATTTTGAAGCGGAATTTTTCCCACGAGTCCGGGAGGGAGGGAGCAAAATCCAGCTTTCCGTTTCTAAGCCTCATCCCGGCAAATCCGTTGACAGCCGCCTGCCAGGCGCCGCCCATACAGGCGCTGTGCAGCCCCAAATCCGTATCCCTGGCTTTGTTCAGGTCGAGATAAGCCGTTTTCCGGAAATAGTCATAAGCTTTTTCCTTGAAGCCCAGTTCGGAGGCCATGATCGAATGAGTATTGTAACTTAAGGAAGAGTCATGGATCGTTTTGGGTTCGTAGAAATTCCAGTTCGCGAGTTTTTCTTCACGCGAAAATCTGTCGGGAAGCAGATACGTCAACAATATGATGTTGGCTTGTTTTATGATCTGGTACCGCAGAAGCGTATCATAAGACGGCATGGTGAAACGAAGCATCTTCGCGGGTATTTTGATGCTGAAAGGATCTATCGGCACCCGCCGCAGAAAAACTTCATCCTGAATAAAAAGTTTTTGTTCCTCGTCATAGTAATCATCGTAGATCCCGGCTGCCGTTTCCAGCCATTTTGTTATTTCGTCATCGGCAAAATCCAGTTTTTGCCGGAGAGAATTCCACTTGTCCGGCTGCCGTTTCCGGCAGCGTTCAATTGCCTCCGCCGCCATTTCCAGATTCAGTTTCGCCATTATGAGAGTATAGGTGTCATTGTTCACCGGCCCCGTATATTCGTCCGGGCCCTGGATGAGGATCAGCTCATAACGTTTGGTTTTGCGGTTATAAAAGAAACGGCTTTCCCAGAGCCTGGCGGTTTCGATCAATATTTCGAGCCCTTCATTCAAAAAGAATTCCTCGTCGCCGGAAAGCGCGAAATAATACCATATATTATATGCGATATCCGCATTGATGTGTACTTCCACGTTAGAGTATTCCCAGAAATCACACTGTTCCCGGCCGTCATAAACGCTGGTCCAAGGATACATGGCTCCCCGCAGCCAGTGATGCGCGGCTCTTTCCCTGGCCTTGTCGAGGGTGTTGTAGCGGTAAAACAGCAGGTTTTTTGCCGCTTTCGGGTTGGTGTACAGGAAGAACGGCAGGACAAACATTTCGGTATCCCAGAATACGCCGCCGTTGAAAACTTCACTGCCGAGTAAACGTCCGCCGATGCTGACCATGGGATCATTTTCAGCATTGGACTGTATCAGGTGAAAAATATTGAAACGGAGAGCGGCCTGGTCCTCGGTGTTGCCGCTTATTTCGATATCCGCCGTTTCCCATTTAGCGGCCCACGCCGCCTCATGTTTGCGTTTGAGATCGTCAAACCGCAGCCCGGCACAGGAACGCAAAAGCTCAAGCGCCGAATCCTTGTGTTTCCCGGCGGCCTGGTCACGGGAAGTAAAGACGGCGATTTTTTTCTCCCAGGCAAATTCTTTGCCTCGTTTTGCCGCAAAAGACAACGCGTTGCCGATTTGGGAATCATTGCCGACGTTTACCGAGGGCGTGAGGACATTTCTTCCGCAATAAAGCACGGAACTTATCGCCTGGGTTATTTCCGTTTCCGAAGTCCCGGTTCTCGTGGACAAATGGAAGACGCTATTGTCAAAGCCCTCGTCGATAATTTCCAAATGATAGTGTCGCGCTTCGGAAAGTTCAAAGGTGCCGTTTTTACCCCAATCGATGTTGCCGGTATTTTTATCCAGGGTGGTAATAAGTTCAATATTGCCGCTGTAATTAACGGGTATTATCCGGTATTTCGCCGCTGCGAGATGAATATTTTCCATGCTGATCAGCCGGCTTATTTCCATAAAAGTCTTTTTCCCGGCGAATTCCCATTCAAAAGACCTGGTCAGGACTCCGGTTCGCATATTGAGAGTCCGGGAATAATTATTTATCCGGCCTTTGTCCGGGGAGAACTCGTTTCCGTCGATAATTATTTTACAGTTGAAGATATCAGGCAGGCTTACCATTTCGTAAAGGCCGTTTTCGTAATGATCGAAAACCCCGGCAACGTAAAATCCGGGAATGGAATCCCCGGCAAAGCCTTCGTCCGGCATGCCGCGCGCCGCCATATAACCGTTGCCCAGAGTAAAGATCGTCTCGAAATAAAGATTTTCCTCCGGACGGTAAAGGTTTTCAGTAATTTCCCACTCGTTTTTAATACCATACAATTTTTTCATATTCTGTTTCTTGGGTTTAAAAATTTATTTGCAGGCCGTCCCGGCCCATCTCAATATTACTAATACCATATTTTTCCGCCAATTCCAGCAGTTCCGCGTCCCGGTCGTCCCAGTCGGGATGAAAATGCAGGCAAATCGTTCTTTTCACGTTTTTAGCGGAAATGTATTGAAAAAGCGTTTCCGGAGTAAAATGCGCCAGTTCACATAGAAGAATATCAGTGTCATTGATAAAAGCGTCCATTTCTTCAGGGCACGCCAGATCACCGCTGTAAACCATTTTCCGGTTTTTCAGTTGGATACAGAATGAAAAACTCTCTTTTTGAAGATCCGGATATCTGTCTTTGAGCGCCGGGTTGCGGCAGAAACGGTTTTTGATATGCCGATTGCCGTGAAAAGTCATGGATATATTGGCGTCCCGGTATTCAAATTCTTCGGAAAGCGGCAGAATGTCAAGGCGGAATCCAAGCGCTTTGTCTACCAGGTACATCATCGCCAGACAATTTTTGACGTCGGCAACTGCGTCACGCGGTACAAAAAGCTGCAGCGGCGTTTGCCGCCGTGCCCATAAGATCATGGATTTCACCAGCATCGGTAATCCCGCGAAATGATCGACGTCCATATGGGAAATAAAAATCGCTTTTACCTTATTATAGTCGAGGCCGTTCCTGAGCATGGACGCAGCACATTGTTCACCGGCGTCAAGGATATAATAATCGTTATTAACGTCTAAGACGGTAGAAACGTTGTTTCTGGTTTTCGTCGGAATGCCGGAGGCGGTGCCGAGCAGACGGCAAGAAAAACTTTTCATCTTTTATACCTCGATGCTTTGGCCTGCTTCCGCCAGGAAACTTGCCGGGAACACAGCTTGCGCTTCCCGCAGTTTTTCGGCGTTTTCTGAAGCCGGATGATGGATCAGGAACAATTTGTCTAGCTTGGCCGCTTTTGCCGTAGCGGCGGCTTCGGAAGCGGAACTGTGGCAGGAGTCATGGATAAGTACTGAAACTCCGCGGGCAAAACCGGCGACCGGCGGATGATAAGAGGTATCGCCGGTGAAACAGACCGTACCGGACGAATGTTTATCCGTCAGTTTGCAGACTAAAGCTTCCTCCGTCTGGTCGATTGCGCAAAGATGTCTTGCGGAAATGGTTTTCAACAGGATATTTTCGTCTTCATAAGTTTCCCCCGGAACGAGCGCAACCGGTTTGAGTCTGACGGCAATCTGGGGGAAACGGTCGAATTGCAGGAATTCTTCCGTCTTTTTGAGGATATAATTAAGCCTCTTGGAAGGCCCGATAACGGTTATAGGCTGTTCCTGATGATAGGTGCCGTCAACTTTTCCTATGCCCAGGTAAAACAGCAATTGGGGCAGGCCGAGATAATGATCCTGATGCAAGTGGGTCAGGATCAGGTACTTGATCTTCTCCGGCGCAAAACCGTATTCCTTCATTTTAAGTACGTTGCACCAGCCGGTATCCACCAGGATGTGTTCATCGATCAGAAACGATGCCGTTTCTTCGCCCTTACCCGGCGTACACGCCGAAGTTCCGATAAAAAATACTTTCATTTATTGAGTCCTTTAAAACCCCGTCCTCTGGGCGGGGTCATAGTTTTTCGGTTTTACCATTTCCATAAATTGTTCTGCAAAATCTTTCGCCATCCAACCTTTAGTCCCGCACGGCTAGGG